>JAGWBV010000060.1:0-757 GCA_021295715.1 Candidatus Poribacteria bacterium
TGTGTCTGTCCGTTTGTCTTTGCTGAGAAGGTCACCGACAGTAACGTACCCGTACCGGTGACACCGTCTCCGCTGAGACTCGCTGAACTGAGACCTCTGATTCTCCCAGCGGTGTTATCAATTGTTCCTCTTTGAAAGAAGGTCGTTGCGCCCTCTGTTTTCAGAAACCCGCCTTCGTTTACCTCAATTGCCTTGAGTGATGCAGCGTCGAATGCAATATCAAATTGCCATCCCGCTAAATCGGGCACGTTTTCTGCCCTGAGATCAAGGGTGAATGTATCGCCGACATGGATTGCAGGCTTGGAAAAGGTGTACCCAATACCGGAGTTTGCCACTGTATATTCTGTCCCCGGTTCAAACCCAAAAAAGCCCTGACCATTGCTGTGAAGCGCGACTAACAAGACATTTTTACCCTGTTGAAGTGGCACAGGGTATTCATCTGTATAATCAGTGCCCCGCCTTTGATAACGCGCATGCTCGTGAATCAAAGTTCCATTGAGCCAAACTTGGAGCTCGAGGTAGCTGCCGACATATAGTGTCGTTGCCTGTTCCCGTGGCGAAAATAGGAGCACAGATCCGTAGATAGCACCTTCAGGAACAGGCGGTTTCAACATCTCCGCCATCCGCCCTGTAGACGGGAGTTTGTGAGAAGTCCAGACGCTACTACCGACAGATTGCCCCTCTGTTGCCCCCTGGACAGCAATCTCTGCCTCTGTCACTTTCCCACCAGTTACTTCCGATAGTAAATCTCTCTGCA
>JAGWBV010000060.1:847-3713 GCA_021295715.1 Candidatus Poribacteria bacterium
CGGACCCCATCCAAAGGTGAAAAATCGGATATCTGGTTTTCCCTAAGATCCAACCACTTCAGATTGGGTAATGCTGATAGTGCCGATATGTCTGAGATGTTGTTATGCCCAAGGTTTGCCCGTTCCAAGGTGGTGAGCTTCTCTAAAAATGAAAGATTAGAGATCCCGCAGTTGGGTAGCCATAGTTCTTTTATCGCTGTCAATCCTGATAGGGGAGATACGTCCACTTTACTCACGTCTTCAATACCTATCTTTACAAGTTTTGGTAGCTTTGTTAGCGGTGATAAGTCAGGAACAGGTTCACCCAAACCCCAGTACTCTATAGATTCCAAGTTGATTAATTCTGCGAGGGGCGATAGATCACCGGGAGGTTCAACACGTACCCTTATCCAGTTAAGATTTTTTAAATTCGCGAGGGGTGAAAGATCTGAGACTGGATTATTATACATAGATAACCCCCTTAAGTTTGTTAATCCTGATAGTGGTGAGATGTCCGAAATCTCATTACTATATATTCCGAGTGATCCTAAATTCTTTAGTTCTGCCAATGGTGAAATATCCGTAATCTCATTCCCTGACAGGCCTAGTAGTCCCAGTTGGGTTAATCCTGCAATCGGAGAGAGATCGAGCATCACATTATCCTTAATTCTCAAATTCTGCAGATTTGTTGCGAACTCAAGTCCCCTCAAATCCTTAATGCCCATTCCCTCTGCCGTAAGGTGTGTCAATGTTGCCATTTCCTCCACTGTAATAGTGGACTTCGGTGTTTTACCAAGAGCCTCTGCAATCGCCGCACGCAAGTTCGGGTCGGGGATGTGAACAGACTCGCCAGGAATGCGTTCCTCCCGAGGAGCAACTGGCTTAACCACACTACTATCAGGTGAACTCAGCGTGGCAACGATTTCGCTGAAATTCGATGTCCATGTATCCCTTTTCACGCTGCCGCTCGCACTTGTTAGCACACCCAATCCCAAGTTTTTTAAACTCGCATTCTCACGAATCTTTCGGAGGAACGTCTCGATTTCCAAATCAACTGCCGCTGCAGCATGTGCTGCATCAAGCGGTCTTTGAAACGCCTCGTAGAACCGCTGAACCGGCTCAATCCCACCAAAGACATCGCCTGACGCTTCAAGTGCTTGACGGTAACGTGTCGTATCTTTCTCTACATGCGCAGCCATCACAGATTGCTCCGTATAGAGTCGCAAGGCACGCGCTTTGTCAAACGGTGGATTTGGGTTCTGCTTGACGACTGCCCGAACCTGATCTTCAAATTCCTTCATCCCCTCGGTGTGACATCCAATACAGGAGAGTCCGTTGCGGACGGTCGGATCGCTCGCTGCAGGATTGGATACGATGCTTATCGGTGCCGCATCCAGACGATTGCCTCCCGCATCTACCAGATAGTACGCCTGTAAGCCGTTGGGAAGGTTGAAGATGATCTCACCACCGTCGTGCGTGAATGAGAGCGGATGCGTAAAGATATTCTGTGTCCCGACACTCCCCGCAAAGTCGTAACTTTTCCAATACGCGCCATACCGTGAGGTGTGTCGTTCAACAACGCGGTTGTTGCTCGATACACCCGAATCGTTGAACCCCGCGCGCCAGACGCGTCTGCCCGCGGCGTTCCGAGTATTTTCGACCACATTCACCTCGAGTTGTGATTCTAACTCTCGATCCGTTTGTGGAAGATCCAAGATGTCATGGTAGAGGGGTGGTAAAGAGGCAGTCGCCAGAAACCAATCCACATGAACGAACGGCACCTCGCACGCTAACTCCTCCCGCAAATTCGTCAGTTTTTCACGCAGACTTGTCTGTGTCGGTGCATCAAACGCAATGCCATACGGATAGACCTGTTCAATCTGTGTCCACCTGTTGGTTCCTATTTCCCATTCATAATCGCGGAGATCAATATAGAAAATCGTCTCTTTTTGATAACCTCGCGTCCCCAAGAGAGACTGTTCACGAGTTTAGAGAGTGCCCGTTGATAGGCGTGGCGTGCCTCCGCACTCTCACCGGCATTGTAGAGATGCGTCATTGTAAAATAGCGTGTGAAGGCACGGTCGAAGGGTGATAGTGAGTTGACGTGCTTCTCAATCGTTTCAAGCATTTCGGTGGGTGTAATAAAGTCGGTATCTCGTTCTGGCATCTGCCAATCCGGTGCGCCTGCTTGAATCCAGTTGCCGATGGTCAGGATTGCTGTTTCGCTGGATCGTTTACAAGCAACCGCTTATAGAGTTCAGATTCAATCGGTCTTCCCGGGACAACTGCCCCGGTCTCAATGAGCGCTGTATGCTCAATAATGATTTCCTCAGTAAACGCTCCATGTTCTCCATGGCAGTTGAGACAATTCCTTTCAAAGATTGCATACGCCTGTTGCGCGAGATTCTGCTGGGCATCAACACTGTGAGAGTTGCCCAGAATAATGGTCAACAGCGAAACGAATGTGATAAGAATTTTCCAGTTTTTCATGATTTTTTCCTTTCGCTAAGGCTTTGATTCCCAATCTATAAGGGTAGTCCCAAGTGTTACGAAGTGAAATTTTCTGGTAGAGAGTGACAGGATAATATAGATTCGATAAGATCCTCATGTTATTATGATAAAATATGCGGATTTTCGGTTACTTTAACCCAAGTTGCTACCTAAGAAAGCTACAGATAGTTAAGGACAATTTGTATTGGACAATTACTGATGTCTCAACGACACACATGTCGCCCCTCCGGGGCTTAGATATGGGGCTGTTCGCGTTTTTCTACACACATGTCGCCCCTCCGGGGCTTGCAAGGTTGTCCTCCGATGATTTATGAAAAAGCACCTAAAAATGCTCTGAAAATAACGCATCCTATTTCAAAGTAGCAACTTAGGTTAA
>JAGWBV010000060.1:3762-19368 GCA_021295715.1 Candidatus Poribacteria bacterium
CAATAATCCACCTCTTTTACAGATGAAAAATGATTAAAGCGAACTCACATTTTATTATCAAACTCACGTTAGGTTACTTTAAGATGAGCATCTTGCGCAGGAGCGACAGATGATCCGCCTGGAGTTGATAGAAATAGATACCGCTCGCAACGCGTTCACCAACAGCGTTTCTGCCGTCCCAATACGCCGCACGACTTTGACTCGTGTAGTAGCCTTCACGTTGATGTCCGAGATCCAAATGCCGGATGACGGTGCCGCGTGTGTCATAGATAGTGATTGTTACCTTACTGGGGTTCGATAAGTGATACGGTATCCATGTCTCTGGGTTGAATGGATTCGGATAGTTCGGAAGCAATGCTGTCTCTTCTGGAATCAGCGATGCTAAAAGGCGTTGAAGGTTCGCAATGCCTTGTTGGAAAACAACAGAACCGTCATCTTCAAGTTGTGCCTGCTCTATCCACGCCTGTATTATCGCAGGATCCAATCCGTGTATATCGTCCATAGATAGCATTGAAGGGGCAGCTAAGCCGTTTGATTCACCCATATTCTGGGAAACAAGAATGAGGTCCAAGATGTTAACAATTCCGTCGCCATTTAGGTCAACATCGGAGTTGGCGGGGACAGTTTTTCCAAGGTAGCGAGCCACAAGCACCATATCCAGAATGCTTACCTGACCATCCCGATTCACATCTCCGGTAGTCTGTTCCCCACCTACAGTAATGACGACCTCATGCGGTCCTGCATCGATGGACTTACCGGTGATAGAAGCGAGTTGAAAGTTATCGAGTCTCAATTGCGTTTGTCCAGGTGCTTTTGCCGTAAATGTTACCGACAACAGCGTGCCAGTGCCACTGACACCGTCTTCGCCGAGTCGCGCTGCACTCAGACCTTTAATCTTACCCGACCGATTATCAACCGTTCCTCTCTGAAAGAAGGTCGTTTCGCCACCTGTTTTCAGGAAGTCGCCTTCGTTGATTTCAACTGCTTCAAGCACAGTGGGGTCATAAGCCATATCAAATTGCCACCCCGCTAAATTGTAGATGTCTTCTGCCCGAATTTCAAGCGTGAAGGTATCGCTGGCATCGATGATAGGTTGGGAAAACGCGTATCCGACACGCGGGTTTAACACGATATACTCTGCTTCAGGGTTAAACCCCCAAAAACCGTTACCCCCCGTTCGTGTTGCAACTAACAAGACATTTACGCCCTCTTTGAGCGTAACAGGAACGAAATGTTGGTAATCCGCACCACGTGTCCCCTGAAGTTTCTCATGGACCAAAGTGCCGTTGAGCCACGCTTTACCGCCACCGTCATTACCGGCAAACAGCGTTACCTCTTGTTGCCGGGGTGAATACAGGACGATACATCCATAAATAACACCGGGCATAAAAGGACCTGCTAACACCTCCTCTGTTAACACCTCCGCCATGTTATTCCGCCCTGTAGTCGGTATTTTGTCGGAATACCAGACACTATTTCCAACAGGATTCCCTTCAGTCGCGCCATGGGTTGAAACCTTCAGTTCTGTTACCTTGCCACCACTCGCTTCTGCGAGAACATCTAAATGTTCGAGAAGATCATCTGTTGGGTGCTCCAGCTTCCCGACAACAGCACTTCTAACATCTGCTTCTGGCACGAACACCCATAACCAGGGACCCTCTATTTTGGGACCGCCTTGCGGAAAACCTGGATTGGTGTGATTAATGATCGTTACATCCTCGCTGAATCCATCTAAAGGCGAAAGGTCGGATATCATATTTCCGCCAACGTGCAGCCATGTTAAGTTCTTTAACTTTGTAACGGGCGATACATCCACTATTCTGTTTTCTGAAAGCTCCAGCCACTTCAAACCGGTCAACTCAACTAAGGGCGATATATCCGATAGGGGATTGCCTGCAACACGTAAGCGTGTTAACCCGGTTAATTTCGCCACGGGTGAAACATCCGATATCCCGCCTCCCAGAAGATACAGTTCTTTCAAATTCTTTGCACCCTCCAGGGTTGATATATCAAGATCCCCACCACAAATATCTATGATCTCGAGATCTACGAGTGGCGACAGGTCGAACAAAGGGTTGCCCCAAGAATCAAACTCCTTCAAGTTCGGCAATCCCGCCAGAGGTGAGAGATCGGATATGTTGTTATGACTAATCCGTACCTCTCTAAGATTTTTTAATCCTGTCAGCGGCGATAAGTCACTTATTTCATTGGCACTGATATCTAAGAGATCCAGTTTCGTTAATCCCGCCAGTGGAGATAAGTCAGATATTTGGTTTCCCTCAATTTTTAACCATTCCAAATTTGTTGCGAACTCAAGTCCGGTCAAATCGCTGATGCCCTTTTCTTCAGGAGAAATCTGATGTAACCTCGTCATCTCTTCCACTGTAATTGGGGTGTTTGGTGTTTTTCCGAGATTTTCTTCAATGAACGCACGCAAATTCGGGTCGGGGATGTAGACAGATGCCCCAGGGATGCGTTCCGTCTGCTGGTCAAGGGAAATAGCGACGTCAGGGAAATCCAACGCAAACACGATTTCACTAAACTTCGATGTCCATGTATCTCTTTTCATCGTGCCATTTTCTAAGACTAACACCCCTAAATTTTTCAAATTCGCGGAGGCACGCATCCTTTTGAGAAACGCTTCGGTCTCCAACCCAACGGCGGCAGCGGCATGCGCCGCATCAACCGGTCTTTGAAACGCCTCGTAGAACCGCTGAACGGGTTCGATCCCGCCAAACACGTCGCCTGTCGCTTCAAGTGCCTGCCTGTAACGGATAGTATCCTCAGCCACAAGGGCATCCATCGTCGTTTGCTCTGTGTAGAGCTGCAACGCGCGTGCTTTGTTAAATGGCGGATTTGGATTCTGCTGAACAACGTCACGCACTTGATCTTCAAAATCTTTCATCCCCCCGGTGTGGCAACCGATACAGGAGAGTCCGTTACGGACAGTCGGATCACTCGCAGCCGGATTGGAAACGATACTTATTGGTGCCTCATCAAGTCGTCTGCCGCCGGCATCCGCCAAATAGTACGCCTGCAAACCGTTGGGAAGGTTGAAGATGATTTCACCACCGTCGTGGGTGAAAGAGAGTGGATGCGTAAAGATGTTCTGTGCGCCGACGCTCCCAGCAAAGTCATAACTTTTCCAATACGCGCCATACCGAGAGATGTGGCGTTCAACGACGCGGTTGTGGTTTGAGACACCCGAATCGCTGAAACCCGCACGCCAGACGCGTTTTCCGGCTGCGTTCCGAAGATTTTCAACAACATTTACCTCAAGTCGTGTCTCCAATTCATGATCGGTTTCTGGAAGATTCAAAATGTCGTGATAGAGCGGGGGCAAGGAGGCAGTCGCAAGAAACCAATCCACATGAACAAATGGGACTTCACAGTTCATTACCTCACGTAGATTTGTGAGTTTCTCACGAAGTGCTGTCTGTGTTGGTGCGCTGAACTCGATACTGTACGGATATACCTGTTCAATCTGTGTCCATCGATTACTTCCAATCTCCCATTCGTAGTCTCGGAGGTCAATATAGAAGATGGTTTCTTCCGGGTCAATAGGCTTTGGTATGATAACCTCGCGTCCCCAGGAGAGGCTATTCACGAGTTTAGAGAGTGCCCGCTGATAGGCATGCAGTGCCTCAGTCGTCTCACCGGCATTATAGAGATGGGTGAGTGTGAAATAACGTGCGAAGGTGCGGTCGAATGGAGAAAGCAAGTTGACGTGCCTCTCAATCGCTTCAAGCATCTCCTTGGGTGTAATGAAGGATCCATCTGCTTCGACGGTGTCCTCCCAATTCGGTGCGCCTGCTTGAATCCAATTACCAATCGTCAGAATCGCGGCAGGAGGCAGTTGTGGTTGACCCAACGGCATCCGTTTCGCTGGATCGTTTGTGAGGAGTCGCTTATAGAGTTCGGATTCAATAGGTTTTCCCGGAACGACCGCTCCAGTTTCAAGGAGTGCGGTGTGATCAATGATGATTTCTTCAGTAAATGCGCCGTGCTCTCCATGGCAATTAAGACAACTTTGCTCAAAAATGGCATACGCCTGCTGTGCGAGATTCTGTTGCGCATTAGCATTGTGAAAATTGCCCAGAATGAGGGGCAATAGGGAAACAAATGTCATAAAAATTTTCCAGTTTTTCATGTACTTTCTCCTTGTTCTATCTGAAAAGGGTGTGTTTGTTGGGTTTCGCTCTATCTGCTGACAAAAAAGCGTATTGGCGAGTCGGAGTTTCAGCAACAACAAGACAGACTGCGTTTTTTACCGCTCAACCCAACCTACGGCACTACTGATAGCTGAGGCACAGGAAACTAACGGTCTCCTATGCTACAATTGTTCAAAGTTTAGATGATATGAGTTTACTCAAAGGTATTTGCAACGGCAACTAAATCGAGTACATTCACAACACCATCACCATTAACATCTGGGGTATCTTTACCAAAGGCATTTGCAACGACAACCAAATCGAGAATATTGACGATACCATCGCCGTTGACATCCGCTGGCAGGGAGGTATCTAATCTCGATTCCGATTTCAAATATATCTCGCCATCTAAATCGGGAATAGTATGCAAGCGTTTCTCGGTCACACCGCTCGCAACGCCTGATACCTCTTCTGGGAACTGGATCTGCTGTTCCTTACCAGAACGGTTGTAGACTGCCCAACCATTGGTGAACTCGCGGATAAATAAGCCATCACGATTTTCGTAAAGTTGTGCCTTTTTGCCTATAGGACGACCCAAGTCAACATCCCAGAAGGAATACCAGAATACGCCAGTTTTTGCATCCGCCTCATATATCATATACGCATTAGAATGTGTTAAACACAGCGTCGTGTAAAGGCGGCTTAAGTCGTTATTTGTTGAATCTCTAATATTATAGATTCCAAACGCGTTTATCTGTGGCTCTCTATAATTATTTTCCGCCCATTTCAACATATCTTCATACAATATCAGATGTTCACGACTATATTTTGCATTACTTTGAAATTGTGAGTCTAATTCTATAAAGGCACCATTGACATAGGAAGACCACCTCGGTATTGCCTGTCCATTGGTATTAACGATGATTAGGAAATCCTCAGAAACTGCCGCACGGATCCGCTGGAGTATGATGTCCCTTGCCTGATGTTCTTCTTCTATCGTGTGATCATTATGGAGGCGATGACCATAATTCCAATGATCAAAGAAAATCCCGTCATAAACACCACATTCTGCAACCGCTATAGCCTTTTCAACGACAATATCTTGCACTTCTGGTTTTGTGAAATCTAATAAAAAATCAACAGCTTCACCTTCATCTATATCCTCAGCTAACTCCATAAAATCTATACCCCCATCTATACGCGGATTGCCCCTTTTATCTCGCGTAAAGCCTGGAAAATCCAGTGGAAACTCATCTGAACATTGAGTGAAGTATCCAACCGCCAAGAGAGATATACTATTGGGGTTCAATGATAGCCACGCATCTCGCTTCCGATAATTATCCGCCACACCGCCCACTAATTTCCATCCATTGGGAGTTTTTGCCCAACTTAATCCAAACTGAAAACCGTGCCAAAACAAATCAAAATACGCGTTTTCTTCTATAGTTGGAAGATCTATATTGCTAAGTTCCGACCAAGCACCAAAAATAGACGGGAATGTACGTGATTCGATACGCTCATGCACAGGGATGCCCATATCCGGCACATCGCAGATATCTTGCCAATCCATATATTCTATATTTGGTAAACTCAAGAGAGGTGTGTAATCTAAAATTGGATTCCTAATTATGTACAACTCCTTGAGGGTTACTAAATTAGCGAGTCGCGTAACGTCAGTAATACGGTTATGCGTCAAAGCTAAATACTCGAGATTAGGCAAGTGTGCCAATGGTAATACATCTTCGATTAGGCAACCAGATATGAACAGCAATGTCAGAAACTTTAAGTTCGACAGCGGTGTTAAATCCCTAATCGGGTTACCGTGTATACTCAAGTTTGTTAGATCCACAGCATATTCGAGTCCTGTAAGATCCGATATTTCGCTTCTTTCACCTTCCTTAAAATCGACCAAGAGTCTCATATGTTCTTTGGTCAGTCGTGTTTCCATAGGCAAGCTTAACTGCCTTTTCACCGCTGCTCTGAGATTCACATCCGGCATCCAGTTTTTTTGAGCAGGAACACTTGTTGTAACACATAGCCAAAGCACTATCAGAAAATATCTCATATCTATCTTCATATCTTATTCCTTCACGGAACACCGCACATACAGCAAGAAATTTTCTATGCGGACGGACGCGGAGATTCAGATAAGTATAACGCGTAATATCCTTCACTCTTGAGGAGCCCCAAAAGCATTCGCTACAATCACGAGATCCAAGATATTCACGACCCCATCCGCATTGAGATCAGGTTCCTGACCTCCAAGAGCGTTTGCAACCATCACGAGATCAAGAATGTTAATCGCATCATCATTATTGATGTCTGCGGGTGCGTTTCTCGTAACTTTCCGAGGAGCAGTGGGGTTGAGGAGGTATATCTCACCATCTAAATCGGGGAGGGTGTGAACGGTGTTATTCACGTCACTAGCTACGCCTATTGCTGAGGTCGGCAAAGTGATTGTTTGTGTCTGCCTGAATTCACGGATAAAAAGCCCTTCGATAGAGACACCTTTAGGCGTTTTGTAGCGTCGTCCCTTTTCACCGACAGGACGCCCCAGTGGAGCGTCATAGAAAGGATACCAGTATTGTTGGTGGGTATGATCGCCAGATTTACCAACTGCGTGTTCCTGTGAATGTCCTTCCCAAATCTCATAAATATGTTGGTGGTTGGATCCAGGAATTCCTGTGGCAAATGAAACATATCCATCAGAATGTGTGAGGCTTAGGGTCGTAAAAACTCGTGCCCATTGCTGATTCTTCGGGGAGTCCAGAGGCTCGCTTGGAAGCCCCCAACCCTCAAGACAGTTTACTTGGGGGTACCTGAAGTTCTCTTCATACCACAACAAGGCGTTTTCAATTTCAACCAAACGTTCGCGAGGGTACCCTTTTACAGTTCCTATCGCTTCCATGAATGCCCCATTAACATACGGAGCGGAGCGAGGTACTTTACGGGTGTTAGTATTAACGATAATGAGAAAATCATCTCCAACCGCTTCACGGATACGCCTAACGAGTGAAACGAGAGCATCCACCTTACTACCATGATAGAGATCTGCCAATTCTTGATCCCATTCTTGTGATTCATCCCACCAATCCATGAAAATACCATCAAAGATACCGCATTTGGCAGCCGCAATTGCTTGTTGGACAAAGTGGTCTTGTACTTCGGGGTGTGTGTAGTCTATTAAAAGTTCGCTCCAACCTTCGTCTTGAATTCTATCTCCCGATTTATCCCTGAGCCAATACGGCCAATCCTCTGGATAAGCTTCTGGGTGAGCACCATAATAGTAAATCGAAATAAGGTGCAGATGGTTTGGATTTAGAGCGTGTATCTGATTTCTCAGGCCCTTATCAAATTCAGCGGTTCCGGCGGGACTCGCTAACCTGACACCTTCTTCTGCAGAAAATTGAAAGTGGGTACTGCGGAATCCTCCTCCCCAAAACAGGTCGCGGTGTGCTAACATATTTTTAAGATATGACCATTCATGTATATCATCGGGCCTTGGATGGTTTAGGAGTGAATGCGCCCAAGGTACAAACACAGAAGGGTATGACCTATTTACGACGCGTTCTACGATATTGTCCCTACCTGTCTCGCATATTTCTTCAGAATATCCGAGATGTGTGAAAAGCAGCAGTAATAAAATAAAGAAAAATTTTTGCTTCATTTATGAAATTCTCCGTTTCTATATAGGTATGTGTCTGAGTCGACCATGTCTGTAGGATACCGTTTAACGACTGGAAAAGTAACTGTATATGCCCCTGGCGATTGCCAACATCTGCCCTCATGACTTTATTAATATAAGGATTAATTCCAGTTATAGTAGATTCCCATGACTTTAGCCTGCTCCAAGAGCATTAGCGAGATAATGAGATTCAGGACATTTACAAATATCTACAACGGCATTACCTTTAACAGTCAGAGATGAACTCGCTTCCTATTTCAGATAAATCTCGCCATCTAAATCTGGAAGGATATGCTGTGTGCCGGTGATGCCACTTGCTACACCGGTGGTTCGTTCCATGAGTTGTATCTTTTGTGGTTTTCCGCTACGATTGTAGACTGCCCAACCGTTGGTGAACTTCCGAATAAACACGCCTTCCCGGTTTTGATACAACTGCGATTTCTCGCCAATGGGTTGACCGAGGTCAGCATCCCAGAATGGATACCAATAGTGTTGGTGGTTGTGCTGATGTGGTTCACCTTTTATATGGTCTATCTTATGTCCAGGTGAGATCTCGTATTCATGCTTATGGATTATGCCCGATATTCCGACGACGTAGCAAACGTAGCCATCAGAATGTGTCAAGCCCAAAGTTGTAATAACACGCATCATTTGCTGGTTCCGGGGAGAATCCGGTGGCTCAAGCGGAATTCCCCGACCTTCAAGCGCATTTATTTGCGGTCCACGAAAGTTTTGCTCCGACCATAACAACGTGTTTTCAATTTCTCGGAGATGGTCGTGTGTGTAAGCCGTATCCCCTTCGTCCAGAATGGTTTCTATGAACGTCCCATTAAGATAAGGTGCAGAAAGTGGTGCTTTAGTCTGTCCCGTATTGACAACAATCAGAAAATTGTCACCAGCTGCCTCACGAATACGCCGCACCATAGACAGTCTCGCCGACCATTCGGCTTCAACGTCTCGATAATAGCCCCCTTTGTCATCCTCAAGCGTAGCCGTGCCTTCCTGCCAGCGTCCCAAGAAGATACCGTCGTAGAGACCGCATTTCGCTACGGCGAGCGCCTTCTGAACGAGGATGTCTTGGACGACAGGGTGTGTGAAATCTATCAGTAAGGTTGAACCGCCAGCGTAAGCTTGAACTCGATCGCCGTTTTCGTCTCTTATCCAATGGGGCCACTCTTCGGAGTAGTCGCTTGGATCGGCATCGATGTAGTCGAGACTCACAAGTCTTGTAAAGTTAGGGTTTTGTGAAAGCAGATACTCTCTTTTCCAGCGCGCATCGTCTATTCTACCAAAGAGTCGAAGCCCTGTCGGTGTAGGATGCCATTGCAGGTGAAACCCCGGTCCCCCCCAAAACAGATCGTGATAGACGAGTTTCTCATCATCAGATAGGTTTGGTAAGTTGAGAACATCGGAATACCACGCTGAAAAGACTGAAGGGTAATCCCTATCTTTGATACGAGGTGCTACCGCGACTCTGGATATATCATCACTGACCCGAAAATTGCCACGCTTGTTTAACACCTCTAAGTGCGTCAGCTCATCGAGTGGTGAAAAATCCCGAATATCATTATTTTCTATCAACAACTTTTTGAGATTGATTAACCCTGCGAGCGGTGAAATATCTTCGATTTGATTCTTCCACAGATGTAACGTCTCTAAACGCGTGAGTGCCGCGAGCGGGCGTAGGTCTGAAATCTGGTTCTCTCCCAAATCAAGAAAAGCAAGTCCTGTTAGACGGGACAAAGGAGATATATCGTGAATCTTGTTCCCTATCAGAACAAGTGCTTGCAAATCAGTCGCATGCTCTAAACCTGTAAGATCGACGATCCCTTTGTATCGCACATCGAGGGATGTTAAGTGTTGCTGAAGATATGCCCGGGTCAAAGGGGCATCTGCCGGGATGTCAAGTTTCTCTCGGACAGCCTGTCGAAGCGCGGCGTCCGGCATCCATTGTGTTGCAGAAAGTCTGAGTGAATCCTCCGAGGCATTGAGAGTTGCGTCTCTCTCAGAAGCGTGTAAACCGTTCCCATTGTTTTTACTGATAGTGGTAGTTTGTCCAATCTGATTTCGCAGTGCGGGTTTTGCGTCAATATCAAGAACAATAGGCGCGTCAATAATTTCAATAGTAGGTTCGGATTCAGCCTCGAAGCTGTAAGGTTTCTGAAAATGTGCGAGGTATTGGTTACTGACACTGAGCATTAATAGCGTTGCTAAAACCACAGCTGCGCCAAAAGCCGCCCACGGCAAGAACGGTTCCATTTTTGGAGCCGGTGTCGGTTGCATGTCAGCGACTTGCTGAGCGATGTTCTGTCTTATATTCGCTGATAACTGGACACCGCCGAGATACTCTTGGACAAAGAGATCTTCTTTCTCCTTTAAACGCTCTCGTGCCCGACGCAGACGACTGCTAATCGTCTTTACGGAAACACCTAAGAACTTGCTAATCTCTTTTGTTGTCATTTCGCCGAGATAGTAGAGGGTTACGACCGTGCGTTCACTCTCTGGGAGTTTCTCAAGAAGTTTTTTGACGAGATCATGACGATGTTCGGCTGCTTCTAACTCACGGTCTCTCTCCACATAACGCTCATAGGTTATACTGTCTATTTCTTTCACAGATGTTTCCTCTAATGATTGCATCGCAGGCTTTTGCTTTCGCATCCAATCAATGCAAAGTCGATTTGCAATGACATACAACCACCCAGCAAATTGATGCGGATTTTTCAGGGTCGAGAGTTTTCTGTATGCCTTGAGAAAGGTATCCTGCGTAATTTCTTCTGCATAGTGAAAGTCCTCAACCTTCCGCCACACAAGGGCGTGCACGCTTTTTTGATACTTTCCAACCAAGATATCAAAAGCCTTGTCGTCTCCCGATAAAACCCTATGAATCAGTTGAACATCGTCTTCTCTTTTCAAGAGTTCCTCTCCTAATGAACAGACGTGGTCGTGTTCATATTGCCAAAAGATTGAATCAAATGTGAACTTGATATAATTAAGAAATGGAATGCAGTTTATACCCTCTACCCTTAAAGACGAATTTTCGGGTAGCAAAACCTGCATAATTTGAAAAAACTGATTATAATCTGGATAGAGAGTGCTAAAAGGGGTAATTTACGATTCTTTTTGTCAGGGTAGGGGTTAGTGGAACGGGAAGCAGTATTGTTTTTTCGTACTGTTTCGATAGATTATGTTATCTCTTGTAACCATGTATGCGGATTTCCAACGCGGACTTGAAGTTGGATAGTTAAGCACCCCCTCTAAGAGAAGGCGAGGTCGGAGAGCCTCGCCTTACCGGTAAATCAGGGATAAAACTTACTTGCGTTTAGAGGATGCTTCCATCGCCGGATAGATTTCTATATCCGATCGCGTGATGAGTCCGCCGACGTAGAACGTCAACCAGTCGCCGCAGCGTTCAACCGACATGTACTCGTCGTTATCACTGGCGTATTCGTGGAGTTCAACGTCAAACTTCTCCTCCCCTTCGGCATTGGTAAGGGTGAGTGTGGCGGGGACAACATCCTGTCGATTATACTCGACAGCGATGTCCTCACCCTCACTGTCTGGGTTTGGAAAATAGAGGGTCATCGCATCGGGCAACGGATCGCCGAGTTCACATTCGTCGTCAACAATCCATCGGGAAATCTCATAGTCGTCCTTCGTTCCAGCGATATGATCGACCCCGATAACGATCTCCTCCTCTGCGTCACGGACGTGATACATATAACGGCGGAGACTGTCCGCTTCATACTTTTTGCGTATGACCAGTTTGAAGGCATGCGAAGTATCTCCCGTCTCCTCATAAGTGAGGATGTCGGAGAGTTCAATCATGCTATCCAGCGGGATGTCGACCAACTCATGCCGCTCCGGCTTCTTCGGTTCAGTGTCCTTACGTCTACCGAACAGGGATTTGCCATCTTTTCTGCCAAATAATGCCATGTTCCTCCTAAAAGTAACCCTTGTTATACATGACTAACACAATCACGCCAACAACGAGCATACTTCCGAAGATAAGGAAGAACCACGTCGCCCCGGAGGTTTTATTCTCAACAACAAGGGTTCGCGTGGCTGGCGGTGCGCGTGATGTAGATGTTGTTACCGTGGGCGTTTCCGCTGCTGCTGCGAGGAGTTCCGTCTTCAATGCCTCTTCATCTGGAAGTTCGTCAACTGTGAAAGTCTCGGCACCGTCCCCATAAAACTTATCAGGGTTCTCCTCGACGTAGCTTGCGACATAATTCTCATCTTGGTTTGTGCCAGGATCTACGTAATTCGAGTTTGGCTCAATACCTTGACTCTCGTAATAGTCTCTGTAGTATTCATACTCCGCTTGCTTCTTGGCATCCCAGTGCGAGCGGTCGTAGTCTCGATGATGGTAATGCCACAGGTAACTATGGCGAACCGCATGGTTGTAATGGTCATGGAAATAGATACCAAACATGAGGTTGTTAAACGCCATGGATGCCGCCAAGGGGTACATTGAATATCCCATCATAGGGTAGTAACCACCGAAGTTATTGACGTTAATGGTTTGGCGTGCGTCTCGGCGAGCGCGTGCAGTCTCACGATTTGCTCTGCGGTTCTGGCGTTTCAAGGTCCGGTTTTCTGCTTTGAGTTGTCGAACCTGCTTCCGATTTTGCGACTTCACCTGCCGTTGCTGGCTGCGCGTTGCGCTTCGGGTTGCGGTCGTGCTTCGATTTGTTGCGGTCGTTGCTTTCGCACGGCTTGTTGCAGTCTGCCTCTGGCGTGCTACCGTGCTGGAACGTGTCCCCGTGCTTCTTGAGGCGCTACTTCTGCTATAGGTGCTACCTGTGCTGCGCGTCGTGCGTGTTGACGTTCGTGGGGTTGTATAAGAACGACTGGTACTCCTCGGTGTGGTACTCCGCCGAGTCGTGCTACGACTATAACTCCGGCTGCGACTGAAACTCCGTCCTCCCCGAAAACCACCACCGCGACGACTCTCTACGATATCCGGTGCGAAACTAAACAAAAAGACAACCAGAACCGCAAGGATTGAGAACTTCTGAAATTTACGTTTCACCCTGATTTTCCTCCTTAGATTTTTTTGCTGGAAAAACTTGACAAAAGACGCTGAATTTGTTAAAATTAAGAATACATATAAATCAGGTTCGGTTTCATTCACTTAACCTCCCTGACTTTGAAGATTTATGTGCCTGTAGCTCAGATGGATAGAGCGTCAGCCTCCGGAGCTGAAGGTCGAGCGTTCGAGTCGCTCCAGGCACGTTCTTTTTTTTTCTAATGGACGCGCACGTCGCATTCCAGTTGCGCGAAACCTAATACTCACCATTTTAAAGACTATGCTAACATTAATGAAGAGAGTTGTCAAGGACTTTTGAACGAAAGAGTGTGTAAATATTTTGTCAAAACTTATACAAATGCCGCCCCTACGGGGCTTAGTTTTAGAGCGAATGGCATTTCTACAGAGATTCCACCCCTACGGGGTTGAAGAAATAACAGAACTTTACACACCCTGAACGAAAGGAAAAACATGGCACTTGATGTCCGAGATACCCGATTAACGGATCTGGTTGATCCGGAGGCAACTGTTGAACAAATAGCAACGGGATGCCAATTCACCGAAGGACCCCTTTGGCACGCGACAGAACAGTTTCTGCTTTTTAGCGACATTCCTGCAAACAAGATGCGGAAATGGGATGCGAACGCCGGCATGACTGTTTTTCGTGAACCATCGGGTAAGTCGAACGGTTTGACTTATGATAAAGGCGGACACCTCATCGCCTGTGAGCACGCCAACCGACGGGTCTCAAGAACGACAGCAGATGGGCAAGTTATCACAATCGCCTCGCACTATGAAGAAAAACGGTTGAACAGTCCGAACGATGTCGTTGTGAAATCCGACGGAAGCATCTATTTCACTGATCCTCCATATGGGCTCAGCGCAGCCTACGGCGTTGAATCAGAGAAGGAGCTCGACTTTCAAGGCGTCTACCGTCTGTCTCCAAATGGTGACACATTGACCCTTCTTGTTGACGACTTCGACAGACCCAACGGTATCTGCTTCTCACCAGACGAGTCGATCCTCTACATAAACGACACCGAACGGATGCATGTGCGCGCCTTTGATGTGCAACCCGATGGCACCATCGCAAACGACCGCATCTTCGGTGAAGAAGAAGGGGATACTGGGAAACCGGATGGGATGAAAGCCGACACGCAGGGAAACGTTTATTTAACAGGTCCAGAGGGTATTTGGGTCTTTGCACCTGACGGAACACATCTCGGAATTATTCTCGTTCCTGAACGCGCGGCGAACTTAGCATGGGGTGGAGATGACTGGAAAACCCTTTTCATCACAGCGAGTACGTCCGTTTATCGCGTAGCATGCAAGACAGTAGGAGTCGCAGTCCCGTAACGCCCATGAAAGTTAATATCAAACGCATCGATAAGACGCTTCCGTTGCCGAAATACGAAACTGCCGGTTCCGTCGGCTTCGACCTGATTTGTCGAGAATCCGCAGAGATTGCCCCACAGTCTATCGTCCTGATCCCCGCGAACATCATCGTTGAAACACCCCCCGGTTATATGCTGATGGTATGTTCGCGAAGCAGCACGCCGCGCAAATTCGGCTTGATGGTGCCGCAAGGTGTAGGCATTGTCGATAACGATTATTGCGGTGAAGCGGACGAACTGCAAATTCAGGTCTACAATTTCACAGATAGTGTTGTGAACGTCGAAAGAGGCAGTCGTATCGCACAAGCCATTTTTGTGCGTGTGGACACAGCGGAATGGAACGAGGTAGAACAGATGTCCGACACCTCCCGAGGTGGGTTCGGTAGCACGGATCGGTAATTGTCAAGTACCCCCGACTGAAGTCGGGGGCTTGTTAAGAGGTTAGCTCCAACAAGCCTGTTGTAATAACGGGTTTCTCGTTTCACAGAGGATGGTATCCCAGACCTCTCCACGAAGGGCCAGAGCCGCGTTGTGGTCGCGGTCGAGTTTCAAACCACACGATTTACAATGGAACAGACGCTCGGACAACTTCAATTTGATAGCGGACTTCTGACAACACGCCGAACATGTTTGACTTGTATGGTGGGGTGGCACTTGATGGAAATGTTTGCCATCGCGCTTTGCTACCCAACTGCACCACTCAAAGAACATGCCCCAAGACGCATCAGAAATGGACTTTGCAAGATGCCTATTTTTTACCATGTTGCTCGGTTTGAGTTTTTCAGCAACTACGGCATCAAAGGCTTTGTGGAGAAAAAGTTTGTAAACCGCTTTCGCGAGAAAGTCAAGGCGTTGACACGCAACAATATCTGCCTGCTTCGCCAAAGCATCTTTCGCCTTATACCAGCGTTTACTCCGGTATCGCTTACGCGAAAGGTCTCGATGCAAGCGTATCAACTTCTGTTCCGCTTGGCGATAAAAGCGCGGGTTCTCCTCTTTTTCACCCTCAGAAGTCGTCAAAAAGTTGTCTGTCCCAACGTCTACACCACAAGCAGACTTTGGAACACATTTCAGCGTGTCAGGCACTTCGCAAACGATAAAGACATACCAGCCGCGTGCCGTCTTTTTCAACGTGACCTCTTTCGGGTCTCCGATGAGCGGACGGTGTTGGCGGATCTTGACTTCACCGAGTTTCGGCACTTTCAGCATGTTATGCCGTTTGCCTGTTTCACGGATAGGGTTCTGACGGACACGTATCGTCTGTTTCTTTGTATCCTTGGTCTTTTTACCAACGACTTTCGTATATTTTCGCAGTTCCCACGTCAACGAGCGAACAGAGGTTTTGTA
>JAGWBV010000060.1:19704-21082 GCA_021295715.1 Candidatus Poribacteria bacterium
TTACCAAGTGGTAACGCTATGAATGTCGGTTTCCAGTGTGATACATATATTAAACCACATTTTGCTAAAAATGTCAAGTATTTTTTCAAAAAAACGCTGTGGCCTCACACACGAGGGCGGTTTTTCCTCCCCTGAATGAATTCAGGGGTTTCCAATCCGTAAAAAGAGATGAAACAGTACCTTGAAGGACTCCAACAAGTATTCGATGCCGGCATTGACCGCGAGGGCAGAAACGGTGTGACTCGCGCACTCTTCGGCATGCAAATGCGCTACAACATGGAAGATGGATTTCCTGCCGTAACCACGAAAAAACTCGCGTTCCGGTCGGTAAAAGCAGAACTTCTGGGTTTCTTGCGCGGCTACGATCACGTCGAGCAGTTTCAAAAACTTGGCACCCCAATTTGGGACGCAAACGCTGAGGCATGGGGACGTGATGGTTACCTCGGACGGATATACGGTGTCCAATGGCGACGATGGAAAACAGAAAATGGCACGATTGATCAGTTAGATAGAGTCATCGAACACCTTCAGACAAACCCGCATAGCCGCAAACATATTGTTACGGCATGGAACCCTGCGGAATTAGATGAAATGGCATTGACACCCTGCCACATGTGTTTCCAGTTCGTCGTAGCGGACGGTAAGTTGTCGCTGCAGATGTATCAACCGAGTTGCGATATGTTTTTAGGGGTCCCGTTTAATATCGCATCCTATTCGCTTCTGCTACACATGGTCGCACAGGTAACAGGCTTTACACCTCATGAATTCATCCACACCTTAGGCGATGCGCACATCTATCACGAACACCTTGAAGCCGTCCAAACCCAATTAAAGCGGGAACCTTACCCACTCCCACGACTTGAACTCAATCCGAAAATCAAGTCGATTGACGCTTTCAAGATGCAACACATTCAATTGGTAGACTACCAACACCACGGGGCTATTTACGCACCTATGATTGTGTAGGATTCTCGAGGTATAACGCTACAGAGGAGGTACCGATGAAAGTGGCGTTGGCGAAACACCGGAGATCTTCGTTGCATATTTCCGCGTCTCTTCCAATTCTACTGACTAACGCAAGTTGCCACTTATAGTAACGTGAGTTTGATAAAAGTACAAGTTGGGTTTCGCTACCGGTATTGACACAGAAAGTGTCTTGAAAAACGACATATCTTTCCACATTCTGTGATTTTTTCGGCGTATTTACCGCTCTACCTAGTGCTTTGTCACATCATAAATGATGGGTATATCGGGCGGGGAAACCCCGCCCCTACGAATACTTCTACCTATCATTTCAAGGTTGACAGACTACTAGTGCTGTGTCACTCCTAAAATGATGGATGTGGGCAGCCACAAGGGACTGCCCCTACAGGGAAAA
>JAGWBV010000060.1:21151-45535 GCA_021295715.1 Candidatus Poribacteria bacterium
TTCACTCCGTTCTACCTGCAGGAAATACCCAATCAAAAACACCTACAAAAAGTCAAAATAACGTTGACAAACTACTAGAGGAAACACCCAAGCAAAAACACCTACAGATTTATTTTCAAACTGGCATTATAGTAAAGTTTAGAATTAATTAGACAGTCTACAGAGGCGAGGATACATGAAGATTAATAATTTAATCGGGTAATTTTTACCGATATCCGGTGCGGTTGGGTGAAAGACCCTACCGGACCTGGCGGAACATAACGGTAATTTAAGGAGACTATGACAAAGAAAAAGCAAAATCAAGACAATTTCGACCACTCTCAACAGAACGGCAATTCCTCAGTCTCAGACGAACTTACGCTGGCAGAGGAAGCCGGTTTTCTCATTCAAATTGCTTTCGAGGAATTTGAAGAGATTATCATTAATTACCCTCACCACGCCGCCTACTGCTTCGCGTCAATCACGCGCTTAGTGGATACAGCTGAGAATCTGTCGCACTTCACACGACGGTTGGGCATGTGGCTCTGGATAGAAGTCCTTGCTTTTCAAACAGAAGAACCGCTGGATCTCGCGGAATTCGTCGAACAATTTGAAATCGATCTGGAGAGCATCAGGACCGGGGTTAACGAGCTTGTGAACGCCGAAGAATTTAAGGTTGAATGGGAACAGGAAAAGCAAATCAAACTCGTCCCCCGTATGGCAAAGGAGACAGTCATCCATTTTGCTGAACGGGTTTTAAGTGGGATAAGAGCAGGAAAACAGGAGGAAGGAGCAGAATCTTAAAAAATGGTAGTTTCAATGATTGCCGCACTGGATAAAAACAGGCTCATCGGTAACGGACCGGATATCCCATGGCAGATGCCCGTCGATCGACGACATTTCCGCGATATGACAATTGGCAAGCCCGTCGTTATGGGACGTAAGACCTTTGAAACGCTTAAACGTCCTCTGGGCAAGCGGCGCAACATCATTCTCACACGAAACAGGGCTTACGAGGCACCGAAAGGGTGTATCGTTGCCCATTCGGTGGAAGAGATCCTCAAACTTTGTGCGGGAACAGAGGAACTCATGATATGCGGCGGTGCACCTATCTACGAAGCCTTTTTACCGCACGCACACCGACTCTACCTGACGCAGATCCACGGAACATTTGAAGGCGATGTTTATTTTCCAGCGTTCGATACCGAAGCGTGGCAAGAAATCAAACGCATTGATGGTGAACCCGACGAGAAAAATCCGTATCCTTACAGTTTTTTGTTTTTAGAAAGAAAGTAGGAGGTGTTCGGTGCTTAATTTGTGTATGCTTTCCGGTTCCTTTGAGTACGATTCCGAGGTATCCTTGACGACTTTCAAAACATTCGTTGAAAAACACTATCCGATCCAAACGAATTTAGTCGTCTACAATTCAGAAGATCACGATCCGTCTTTAGAAGCGTTAGATGATGCAGATGTGCTATTGGTTTTCACACGCCGTCTCAATACAGAGGGGGCATCACTGAAACAATTTCAAGCCTACTGCGAACAAGGCAAGCCGCTCGTTGGTGTCAGAACAGCGAGCCACGCTTATCAAAACTGGCTGGAATTCGATAAAGCCGTATTGGGAGGCGACTATCAAGGCCATTACGGTGACGGTCCTCCCACGCACGTGGAATTGATTGCTACAGGACATCCTATCCTGAACGGCATTCCAGCGTTTGACTGTTACGGGAGTCTTTACAAAAACCCATCACTTCGCGACGATACTTCTCTACTCTTAACGGGACGGACAGATGAACATTCAGAACCTGTCGCATGGACCCGTTTGCATAATGGTGGACGCATCTGTTATACTTCATTAGGGCACCAGAAAGATTTTGAAGTAGAACCTTTTTTACGATTCCTGGCACAAAGTATCTTGTGGGTAGCGGAACAGATATAGGCAAAAATCCAAGGCATTTTGGAGATATGGAAACCCTGACAATTGTGAATGGCGACATCTACACCCCAACGCACTATGGACACGGGAGTATCGTCATTCAAAACGACAAAATTTCAACGATAACATCTGAGAGACTGCAACCCTCAGGGGCAACAATTGATGCCTCCGGATGCTTTGTCATTCCCGGATTGATTGACGGACTGGTGCACGGTGGCGGTGGCTATGATAGCATGACAGGTGAGGTTGAAGACATCAAGTCGATAGCGCGAGCCCATGCGCGTAGCGGTGTCACCTCGTTGGTGTTAGGTATCTCCTCGGGGAGCATGGCACAAATCAACAATGCCTTAACCGCTATTGCACACGTCGTTGACGAACCGGTAGCAGACGGGTCTCGGATTTTAGGGTCGTACGTGGAAGGAAAATTCGGGAGTCTCGCCAAAAACGGTGCCCAGAACGCGAAATACATTACACGACCGAACTTTGAAGAATTCCATGCGATGTGGGCGGCTTCGGATGGGACTTTAAAGGTGATTTCTGTCGCGCCAGAAAACGATGACAACCTGCAGTTTATCAAGCATCTCACGACCTATAAAGCGGATGCGTATAATAACATCGTCATCGCGATGGGGCACACAAACGCGACCTACCAACAAGCCATGGAGGCAATTGGCGCAGGCGTGACACGTGCCACCCATACTTACAACGGTATGAGTGGGTTGCACCACCGTACCCTCGGCGCGATTGAAGCAGTTCTCGCCCATCCAGACATCCACGCCGAACTCATCGTCGATGAACACCATGTCCACCCCTTCTGGGGGAATACCCTCATCCAACAAAAAGGCATTCACGCCGTTGGGTTAATTACGGACTGCACAGAACATGCCGGTGTCCCTGCGAAAGACTGGCAAACCGGAGCAACTTATGTGCCCGAGTTGGATGCCTATCGCCTCAATGAAGATGCGATTTCCGAACACGACACAGCCTTTGAGAGCAAGAGCACCGAGAAATACATCCGCAACGGAGCGATGTGGTTGGATGTCGGCAAACCGACTGAACGTCTTGCGGGTGCAACAATTACATTGATGGAGGGTGTTCGTAACGTTATCAACTGGGGACACTCCTTGGAAAACACTTTAACGATGGCGACTTTAACGCCTGCCCAAAATTTAGGCGTTGCAGATTCGGTAGGTTCAATTGCGAGCGGTAAAACGGCAGATATCGTTATTGCTGACGAAAATTTGAGCGTTCAAACCGTTATTTTAGGCGGAAAATTGCTAAAAAAGTAGAAAATTCGCAGAATTTCAATTTTTTTTACTTTTTTTCAAAAAAAATTTGACACCGCCTAAAAAATTGTGTATAATATTAGTCTTGGAAACCGTAATCAATCTTTTTTAGAAACGAGGGGGCAATTACGGAAACATTCTAACGTCGTACCTAAAAATTCCACGTTAATTTGTTGAAGTTATAATGCCCCGCGCGGGGCTTTTTTATTTTCACGAGAAACCCATAGCCATATCATTGCGGAGGTCTGAAATGCCAACAATTAATCAATTAATCAAAAAGCCGCGCAAAAAGTCCCGGAAAAAGACCAAATCTCCGGTACTGGAGCAGTGTCCCCAGCGGCGCGGCATCTGTTTACAGGTGAAAACCGTAACGCCGAACAAACCGAATTCGGCACTGCGTAAAGTTGCTCGGGTGCGTTTCACGAGTGGCTACGAAGCGACCTGTTACATTCCGGGGATCGATCACAATCTGCAAGAACACTCAGTCGTTTTAGTCCGGGGCGGGAGAGTGAAAGACCTCTCTAATGTCCGTTACCACATTGTCCGCGGCAAACTGGATACAGCAGGTGTCGATAACCGTCGTCAAGGCCGTTCAAAGTACGGCGCACGGAAACCGGCTTAAACAACGGAGGAAGAGTAGATGCCGAGACGTGGAAACATCAGCAAACGGGATGTCAACCCTGACGCGAAATACAACAGCAAGCTGGTGTCAAAGTTCATCAATAGCCTCATGTTGGATGGCAAGAAAAGCACGGCACAGTCAATCCTATATGAGAGTTTCCAGATTATTGAATCCCGGGCGAACGAAGATGGCTTCGCCGTGTTCCGTCAAGCGATCAACAATGTCAAGCCGGTATTGGAAATTAGACCCCGGCGTGTCGGTAGTCAGACGTATCAAGTCCCTGTTGATGTAAAAGCAGAACGGAAACAGCGGTTGGCTTTCAGTTGGATCATTCAATCCGCTCGCGGCCGCGGCGAAAGACGGATGGCAGAACGTCTTGCGGGTGAAATACTCGAAGCGTCGCAGAACGAAGGTGGCGCGATTCGCAGGAAAATGGATCAGCATCGAATGGCAGAAGCGAACCGAGCTTTCGCGCATTATCGGTGGTAAAAAATGCGTCCCGGCTTATACCGAGCCGTTAAAATATAAAAGGAGTCGTCCAACCGTGGCGGAAAAAAGAAATAGTAACCCACAACGCTTAGAATTGCCCCACATGCGAAACATCGGGGTCATGGCGCACATTGATGCCGGGAAGACCACTGTCACCGAACGCATACTCTATTATACCGGTAAACTCTATCGGATCGGAGATGTGGACGATGGCACCACTGCCATGGATTGGATGGTGCAGGAACAGGAACGCGGTATTACGATTACTGCCGCCGCAACAACCTGTCAGTGGAAAAAACACCAAATCAATATCATTGATACACCGGGGCATATTGACTTTACCGTCGAAGTTGAACGCTCACTGCGCGTCCTCGATGGTGCAGTCGCAGTTTTTTGCGCAGTTGGCGGGGTTGAACCCCAATCTGAAACTGTTTGGAGACAAGCAGATAAATACGACATACCGCGAATCGCACTTGTCAACAAAATGGATCGAACGGGTGCCGATTTCTTCCGCACTGTTGAAATGATGGAAGAACGTCTCGGTGCGACAGCGATCCCCGTGCAACTTCCCATCGGTTCCGCGGAACAATTCACAGGAATCGTAGACCTCATCTCCATGAAGGGCCAGATCTGGAACGTTGGAACAGACGCTGGTAGCGATGGCACTGTCATTCAAGAGACAGACATCCCCAGGGAGATGGAGGAAATGGCAACCGAATATCGCGATCGGATGTTAGAGGCTATCGCTGATCACGACGAAGAACTGATGCATAAATACTTGGATGGTGTCGAAATCTCACCTGAAGAGATTAAAACAGGCATACGAAACGCTGTCATTACTGGGAATATCGTCCCGATTCTGTGCGGAACTGCTCTAAAAAATAAAGGCGTACAACCGCTCTTAGATGCGATTGTCTCCTATCTACCGGCACCCACTGACGTGCCACCTGTGGTAGGGTTTCATCCGAAAACCGAAGAAGCGGAAACACGTCCCCCACATGATAATGAACCCTTCTGTGCATTGGCGTTCAAGATCATGACGGATCCTCACGTTGGCAAACTTACCTACTTACGTGTAT
Source organism: Candidatus Poribacteria bacterium (assembly GCA_021295715.1). Lineage (NCBI taxonomy): Bacteria > Candidatus Poribacteria > Candidatus Poribacteria bacterium. The sequence continues at coordinate 26,543 of JAGWBV010000060.1, forward strand.
ATTCCGGTATCCTCAGGAAAGGCGATACTGTCTACAACAGTAAAACTCGAAAACACGAGCGGATTGGGCGGTTAATGCAGATGCACGCCAACAAACGGGAAGAACATCAAGCCGTTCACGCAGGCGACATCGCCGCCGTAATTGGGTTAAAAGACCTCTCAACGGGTGATACGCTCTGCGATCCGAAGGCACATATCACCTTAGAAACGATGGTGTTCCCGCTGCCGGTGATGTGTATCGCCATTGAGCCTCGCACCCAATCTGATATTGATAAACTGAACCTCGCCCTTTCGAAGCTCGCTGAAGAAGATCCGACCTTTAAGGTGCATCAAGACAGCGAAACAGGACAAACCTTATTGTCGGGTATGGGTGAACTTCACCTTGAAATCATCGTTGATAGACTCGTGCGCGAGTTTAACGTCTCGGCGAATGTTGGCAACCCCCAAGTCGCCTATCGGGAAACAATCCGCAAAGCGGTTAAATCTGTTGGGCGTTTCGTGCGTCAATCTGGTGGTAGGGGTCAGTTTGGGCACGTTGTGCTCGAGGTCGAACCCGTTGAAAAAGGGTCAGGCTTTGAATTCGTTGACGAAACCAAAGGTGGCGTTATTCCGCAGGAATACATCCCTGCAGTGCGGAAAGGCGTTGAGAACGCGATGAATACGGGGGTTTTAGCGGGCTATCCAGTTGTTGATGTTTTAGTCAGACTGGTAGACGGTTCGCACCACGCCGTAGATTCATCAGAAATGGCGTTCTCTATCGCGGGTTCGATGGCATTTAAAGACGCAATGAAGCGTGGCACCCCGACGCTCCTCGAACCGATTATGGACGTTGAGGTGATTGTTCCTGACGAGTATCTCGGCAAAGTGATAGGCGATCTGAATTCGCGGCGTTCGCAGATACGTGAAACCGAAATGCAAGCGAAATCTCGTATTCAAGTTATTCATGTTGATGTCCCTCTATCAGAAATGTTTGGGTACGTCAAAACCCTGAGGTCACTCACACAGGGTAGAGCCAACTACTCTATGGAGTTTGCCCATTATAACGAAGTCCCAACAAGCGTGATGGAAGATTTAATTTCATCAGCGAATCGTTAAGTAGTTTTTAAGGTGTCCGAACTGTCGGAGTGTTCTCATTTCCGACAAGCGGACACAGAATTTTAATAGTTTTCAGTGCGGGCTGCATCGCAGGCGAACTGATAACCCATATAACAATAAACTTTAGTGGAGCTCGGACAAAAATGGCTAAGGAAACGTTTGAAAGGACTAAACCACACGTCAATGTTGGAACAATTGGCCACGTTGACCACGGTAAGACAACGCTGACAGCAGCAATCACGATGGTGCTCTCGAAGCTCGCTGACGCAGACTACGTCATGGAGTATGACGAAATCGATAAGGCACCTGAAGAAAAAGAACGTGGTATTACCATTAATACAGCGCACGTTGAGTATGAAACCGAAAACCGGCATTACGCACACGTAGATTGCCCGGGACACGCCGACTATATCAAGAATATGATTACCGGTGCGGCACAGATGGACGGTGACAGACGCGTGAGCACGTGCTACTTGCCCGGCAGGTGAACGTGCCATCTCTCGTCGTTTTCCTGAACAAAGCAGACATGGTTGATGACGAAGAACTGCTTGAACTTGTCGAATTAGAAGTTCGCGAATTACTCAGCGATTACGACTTCCCTGGCGATGATATTCCTATCATCACAGGTTCTGCCCTTGAAGCAATGGAATCTGCTGGTGATCCTGAAAACGAAGCATGCCAGCCTATTCTTGAACTCATGGCGGCGGTTGATGAATACATTCCAGAACCCATTCGCGATACCGATAGACCCTTCCTGATGCCGATTGAAGATATCTTCACCATCAGTGGACGTGGAACTGTTGTTACTGGAAGAGTGGAACGGGGCACCATCGAAATTGGGAAGACCGTTGAAATCGTCGGGTTACGTGAAACACAAGACACCGTTGTTACAGGTGTTGAGATGTTTAAAAAGAGCCTCAACGAAGGTCAAGCTGGCGACAACCTCGGTGCGCTATTACGTGGTGTTGAACGCGATGACGTCGAACGCGGACAGGTTTTGGCAATTCCTGGGACAGTTACACCGCATACTCAATTTGAAGCTGAAGCCTACATCCTGACAAAAGATGAGGGTGGACGTTGGAATCCATTCTTTAGCGGATACAGGCCGCAGTTCTATTTCCGGACAACCGACGTAACCGGCGAGATGAACCTCCCGGAAGGCATCGAAATGATTATGCCTGGCGATAACGCACAGATTACCGTAAAACTGTCTAAACCGATTGCCATGGAAGAACAACTTCGATTTGCAATCCGTGAAGGTGGGCAGACTGTCGGTGCCGGTGTTGTTTCCAAAATTATTGAATAAAATGATTGGGCGGTGCTAATGCTCCGCCCTTTTTAAGTAATCAATACAAGGGGTTTCGTACATCCGCATCAAGATGTCATTGAACAAATCCCTCTGTTTGATGAAGGCGATACGAAAAGATGGACAATCAAAAAATTCGCATCCGGCTCAAGGCATTTGACTATCGGTTGTTAGACCTGTCGTCAAAGCAGATAGCAGATACTGCGAAACGCACAGGTGCAGCTGTTTCCGGTCCAATTCCACTGCCGACGAAAAAGCATATCTATACCGTTCAACGTTCAACGTTTACAGACAAGAAGTCGCGTGAACAATTTGAGATGCGGATTCATAAACGTCTGCTGGATATCTTAGAGACGACACCTAAAACTGTTGATGCCTTGATGCGTTTGGACCTGCCTGCAGGTGTCGATGTCAAAATTACGCTTCTATAGAAGCAGTGAGCAGTCAGCAGTCAGCAGTCAGTGAAGAGGTTTATGGTAACAGAGCCCCTCTTATAACTGACCGCTGTAAGGGTTTTCGTAGAACCCCGCTCTGACGGCTGATGGTTATTAAAAAAAGGCGAAAGAAAATGGTTAATGGAATTATCGGTCGCAAAGTCGGCATGACACAAGTCTTTGAGGACTCAGGTAAAGCGGTGCCTGTTACCGTCATCCAAGCAGGTCCCTGCCCCATTGTCCAACTTAAAACGCAAGAAAAAGATGGATATCAGGCGGTTCAATTGGGTTTCGGAGAACAGAAAGAAAATCGCACAAATAAACCGAAGCAAGGGCATTTCGCGAAAGCTGGGGTAGACCCGGCATTTGCCCTTCGGGAATTTCGAGTCCAGAGTCTTGATGACGTGTCTGTAGGAAGTATTGTCGATGCGAGCGTCTTTTCAGAGGGTGAACTTGTTGATGTGACAGGCACTTCGAAAGGACGTGGTTTCTCCGGTGTGGTGAGACGTTGGAACTTCGCTGGTGGTAAGAAAACTCACGGCGGCGAGCAAGATTTGCGTCGTCCTGGTTCCATTGGTGCGAGCGCGACCCCCTCCCGGGTCTTTAAAGGAAAACGGATGGCGGGGCGTCACGGTGCCAAACGGCATACCATCCAAAACTTGTCCGTGATCCAAGCCGATCCAGAGCGCAACTTATTGGTGGTTAAAGGGGCTGTTCCCGGACCGCCGAACGGGTTGCTGCTGATAAGAAAAGCATCTAAAGCACGGAGTGCATAGGTAGACGATCTAATTAAGTGGATTGTCAAGAGGAAAATATGTCAACTTTAGACGTACACAACATATCCGGGGCGGTTCTCCGAGAAAAGGAATTAGCCGATGCGTTCACCGACGCTGAAGTGAATGGTCCTGTCATTCACCAGTGTGTCGTTGCTTACCTCGCGAATCAGAGACAAGGCACAGCATCCACTAAAACCCGGAGTGAAGTGAAAGGTAGCGGGAGGAAACTCTACCGCCAAAAAGGGACAGGTAGAGCGCGTGTCGGACACGCCAAGTCGCCAATTCGAGTACACGGCGGTGTAGCGTTCGGTCCGAAACCGCGGAGTTACCGGCAGGCTACTCCGAAACGGGTTCGCCACCTTGGACTTCACAGCGCACTTGCAGACAGGTTTCAGAACCAGCAGTGCATTCTCGTTGAAGATTTCACACTTGAAAAACCCCGCACCAAAGACATAGTTAGCATGCTTAAGGCGGTCAATGCGGAAGGGAAAGTACTGCTCGTTTTGAACGAACACAGTCAGAATATCAACCTTTCTGTCGGGAATATTCCACAAGTTAACAGCTGCACATGGAATCACCTCAACATTTATGAGGTGATGTGGCATGATACGCTGATAATTACCGAGACCGCCGCCGAGAAGTTGGAATCCAAATTTATCAACATCAGTTCAGAAATAGAAGGATAAAACTGATGAAAGATGTATATCAAGTCATATTACAACCACTAATAACGGAGAAGAGCACGGTACTCCGTGAATCTAACAAGTACGCCTTCATTGTCGATCGTAAGGCAACGAAACCGCAAATTCGTCAAGCCGCGGAAGAATTGTTTGACATCGAAGGGGATATTCTTAAAATTCGCACCATGCGTGTTCGTGGTAAGCCCAAAGGTAAAATGTTGCGTTATCAACGGGGCAGAAAACCACATTGGAAGAAAGCGATTATTACCCTGAAAGAAGGGGCAACGATCCAAGCGTTTGACACCATATAGGAATAGCCATCAGGTGTCGGTTGTCAGCCGTCAGTCATCTGACTGTTGATGGAAACCGATTGCTAAAAAAAGGAAATCAGAGTGCCTAAAACTTATTCACCCATAACCCCAAGTCGCCGGTTCATGACTGGGTATACCTTTGAGGAGATTACGCGGAGTAAACCGGAAAAATCTCTTGTCAAAGGAGCGAAACAGAACGCTGGTCGGAACGCCAAGGGTCGTTTGACTGTGAGACGCCGCGGTGGGGGACATAAGCGCAGATACCGGGTCATCGACTTCAAACGAGACAAGTTTGGCATTCCTGCTAAAGTTGCCGCAATTGAGTATGACCCGAACCGGTCGGCTCATATCGCCTTATTACACTATGTTGACGGTGAGAAACGTTACATTCTCGCGCCCGTCGGTGTTCAGGTTGGCGATATGCTGCAATCAGGCGAAGACGCAGAAATCCGCGCCGGTAATGCTTTACCGCTTGACAGAATCCCACTCGGATCGTCAATCCACAATATAGAGATGCGTCCTGGAAAAGGTGGACAACTTGTGCGGAGTGCTGGTGCCGCTGCGCAGTTGGTCGACAGAGAAGGAAAGTACGCCCGTATTCGACTCCCCTCCGGTGAGATTCGCCTTGTCCCGGTTCGAGGGATGGCAACACTCGGGCAGGTCGGCAACGTCAGCCAGATTGTTATTGGTAAAGCTGGACGTTCGAGATGGCTCGGAAAACGCCCGAAAGTTAGAGGCGTCGCTATGAATCCGATCGATCATCCGCATGGCGGTGGCGAAGGTAAGAGTTCGGGTGGTAGGCATCCAGTAACGCCTTGGGGAGTTCCAACGAAAGGGTATAAGACCCGAAAACCGAAGAAGAAATCAAACCGCTACATTGTTGGGAAACGGAAATAGTTTTTTAGAAAAAGGAGAAATAGAATGGCGCGTTCTGTCAAAAAGGGACCCTACATAGACCCGAAACTTGCTAAGAAGATAGCCGCTATGGAACGTTCTGGCAGCAAACGGGTGGTGCGAACTTGGTCTCGCCGTTCAATGATTACCCCTGAGTTGGTAGGCCACACATTGGCAATATACAACGGAAAAAAATTCTTTCCAGTATATATAACCGAGAATATGGTAGGACACAAACTCGGAGAATTTTCGCCGACTCGCACCTTCCGTTCACACACCGGTGGCGCTGCAGGTAGAAGATAACCTTGTGGTAGCTTCATCGTCCAGCGAGGACTCCGCAACTTCATCTTATGATGAGATGAAGCACTTGGACGCTTGGTAGCGAATCACAATGAAACCCGAAAATTGCTTTTATTAGGAGATACTGATGGAAGCCAGATCTAAGATTAGGAACGCGTCGGTTGCGCCGCGGAAAGCACGTTTAGTAGCCGATCTCGTCCGTAATCAATACGTTGAGGATGCGTTAAGTCAGCTGCGCTTTACGCATAAAGCCGCGTCCCCTATAATTTACAAGTTAATTCAGTCAGCAGCTGCGAATGCGCAATATCAAGATCCGAACATCGATATCACAAACCTATATGTTAAAGAGATTCGGGTTGATGAAGGGATTACGCGGAAATGGATACGTCCCCGGGCACGAGGTATGGCGAACAGAATCCTAAAACGGAGTAGCCATATTATTGTCGTCGTTGATGAGGAGAGTAGTGATAATGGTGAATAACGCCGCGCACTTACCAAACACCAACAACACTGCTTCTATGTTATGTCGCGAACGGGGAAGAGTTCGATAGGAGGTTTGCGTGGGACAAAAAACTCACCCGCGTGGCTTACGCTTAGGAATCATTGAGACGTGGGATTCAAAGTGGTACAGCGAGCGGAATTATGCCAAATGGCTCCATGAAGATTTTAAAATTCAGAAATTCGTCAAAGAACAACTTGCGCGTGCTGGTATTTCGCGTGTTGAAGTGGAACGCGTGGCGGACCGTTGCAGTATTAACATCCATACAGCACGTCCGGGTATTGTAATTGGGCGTCGCGGTGCGGAAGCTGAAAAACTACAAGCGCTGCTCGAAAAAGAGGTCGGTTGTCCTGTACGGATTAATGTCTCAGAGATTAGAGAACCAGAACTCGATGCCCAACTCGTATCAGAAGATGTCGCGACACAAATAGAGCGTCGTGCGGGTTTTAAACAAGCGATGCGACGAAAAATCTCTGGTTCCATACAAGCTGGGGCATTGGGTGTCAAGATCATGGTGAGTGGTAGACTGGACGGCAAGGAAATCGCCCGTGCCGAATCCAGCATCGAGGGACGCGTTCCTCTTCACACCCTCAGAGCGAATGTTGACTACGGTTTTACGGAAGCGAATACAACGTATGGTAAAATCGGGGTCAAGACGTGGATCTTCAAAGGCGAAATTATCGGTGTCCCGGATAACTTGAAGGGAGAACCGTCCGTCCGTCGTCAATCTGGACGCCGTGAAGACACAGGTTCGCAGCGCTCCGATCGCCGACGCGGCGATAGACGCTCTGGCTCCCGTCAATCCGGGGAACAGGGTAGAGGAAGAGGTCGGCGCCGACCGCGTCGAAGCGGCGGCGATTCCCGAAGCGATTCATAACTGTCCAACAACCCAGAGGGCAGATTTTTAAGGAGGCATTTTAAGGTGTTAATGCCGAAACGCGTGATGCGCCGCTATGTGCATCGTGGAAAACGCCGTGGGAAGCCACTCCGGGGTTCACAGATTAACTTCGGCGAATACGGCTTACAAGCGATGGAAGCTGGCTGGATTACCAGCAACCAAATTGAGTCGGCACGTGTTGCTATCACGCGATATGTACGCCGTGGTGGAAAACTGTGGATCAAAATTTTCCCACATAAACCACTCAGTAAACAACCTGCTGAAACGCGCATGGGTAAGGGTAAGAAAGGTCCGCCTGAACACTGGGTCGCTGTCGTTAAACCCGGCAGAGTTCTCTATGAACTCAGTGGCGTTTCGCTTGAAGATGCAAAAGGGGCGATGGAACGAGCCGCCCACAAATTGCCAATCAAAACCAAGTTCGTTGCACGGAATGAGTAATTTCGTCTGCTTCTACAGACATGGTATCCGGCTGGGGTGCTTCAAAGGAATTCCTTTGAAACTCTCCAGGAGAGCGTCATGTCTATGGTATCGGTTTGACAACACACATGGAGGTTGGAATAGTGAAAGCGGATGAACTACGAGGAAAAACGACTGAAGAATTGGAAGGTGAATTGAAAACTCTTAAAGAGAATCTGTTCAACCAGAGATTCCGAAGTATTTTAGGACAACAAGAGGATACAACAACTATCGGTAAGATTCGGAAGGACATCGCACGCGTGAAAACCTTCCTACGGCTCCGATCAGAGTAGACGGGAGTTATAGGAATAGGTAAGGTGATATAGTCGGATTCCGTCTCATTAAATTTGTACTGTGTGCTGAAAAAACGTAATTTAATAGGTTTTGACTGGTTTGGAGGATAAAGTTGAGCGAGGAAAGACGTAGACATCGCAAATTTCGGACAGGTCTTGTTACCAGTAACAGTATGGATAAAACTGTCACAGTGTCGATTGTTCGGCGCTTTCAACATCCGCTTTACAAAAAGGTCGTCCGGAAAACGAAAAAGATTCTGGCTCACGATGAACAGAACAATTGTAACGTCGGTGACGTGGTGCAGGTTGTCGAAACCCGGCCGCGGAGTCGTCATAAACGGTGGCGTGTCCAATCGGTAGTAAGCGCAGGACAGACCGCCAACGATTAAGAAGTGCCACCACCAGTGAGGGTGGTATGTGCCACCTGTATTATCGGGTGAGAGACGCAGGCAATATGGTTCGCACGGCACTTGAGAAGAAAGGGTTTCATCTCCACTCTGACGTTTCCAAACAGGTTTCCGTTTTGAAAACGGTAGAGGAGAATACAAAAATGGTTCAATCATATACTCGATTAACCTGTGCTGATAATACCGGCGCAAGGAAGTTAATGTGCATTAGTGTGCTTGGAGGGACCCGTCGACGCTACGCGCGCGTAGGCGACGTGATTGTAGCAAGCATCAAAGAAGCGACCCCCAATACGCAGGTAAAAGCCGGTGAAGTTGTTCGGGCAGTTGTCGTCCGCACGACGAAAGAATATCGACGCGCAGACGGTTCCTATATTAAATTCGATCAGAACGCTGCAGTTCTGATTGATCCGCAGAACCAACCCCGTGGTACTCGAATTTTTGGACCCGTCGCACGCGAACTCAGAGAAAAGGCGTTCACCCGAATTGTCTCGCTTGCACCCGAGGTTATTTAGGAGGACAATTGTGGCACAGCGAAAACTACATATCAAAAAAGACGACACAGTCTTAGTCCTCAGTGGACAAGATCGCGGTAAACAAGGTGTCGTTTTAGAGGTGTTCCCGAAGAAACAACGAGCAATCGTTGAAGGTGTTCATATAGTTGTCCGTCACCTCCGTCCAAATCAGGCAGGACAAGGCGGTATCGTTGAACGCGAAGGCACGATTCACGTTTCTAACCTGAAAAAGATTGATGGTTAATCGGAAGAGAGCACTCCAGCACCTGCTGAAAAAGCCCATTGAAAAAAGCCGTCAGTTCTCCATCAGCGGTCAGAAAGCGGGTGTTTTTTCACCAGAAATCTCTATAGGATACAAGGCTTATGAGCCCATTTAAAGAATTTTACCAAACAGAAGTGGTGCCTGCATTGCAACAGCATTTTAATTATGAGAATGTGATGCAGATTCCGAAAGTGGACAAAATTACACTGAATATCGGTGTGGGTATAGCAGTTCAGAATCCAAGCGCATTGGAAGATGCCGTAGAAGAACTGACACTTATTGCGGGGCAACGCGCGGTGATCACCCGTGCGAAAAAATCTATCTCTGCGTTCAAAATCAGAGGTCCGTCAAAGTTAGGGCGCACCCCCGGCATGGCGATCGGATGTAAGGTTACATTGCGACAGGAAAGAATGTATGAATTTCTCAATCGCTTAATCAACATCGTGCTGCCCCAAATTCGGGACTTCCGCGGTATATCAGCCGATGCTTTTGACGGTCGCGGCAACTATTCTCTGGGGCTCACGGAACAGTTAATCTTTCCGGAAATCGATTACGACAACGTTAACGATATTCGCGGACTGAATGTAACCATTGTTACAACCGCCCCCACTGACGAAGAAGGTCACGAGTTGCTAAGTCTTTTAGGCATGCCTTTCCGAAAATAGATGAGGTCTTTCGCCAAGCTTCTGTAAAAAGATCTCATAGGCACCTTTACCAGCACCTCCAGTTTAACAGCCGGAGGCAACCCCCGTAGGTGCTACGGGTAAGTAAGAAAAGGAGTATTCAGATTGGCAAGTAAATCATGGATTGCCAAACAGAAAAGGACCCCGCGGTTCCGAACCCGAGAATATAGTCGTTGTAAAAGTTGCGGGAGATCGCGTGGGTATCTTCGCAAGTTTGAGTTGTGTCGTATCTGTTTCCGACTCTTTGCCCGCGCCGGTAAAATACCCGGTGTGCGAAAGGCGAGTTGGTAAATTTTTTAATTTTACCTTGCGGAGGAATAAGGTCCGTTTCAACTATTAAGGGTGTTTCTTAAATCCGCCTGCGTCGTTGTTGCAGGCTACGTGCTTTGGATAAAAAGAAAGATAATACAAACCCCATAGCCCGTAATGTAATGGAGGACGGATATACGGAAAGACACTTTATGCATCAAACCCACCTGACCGAACCGCAAGGGATAATTAAAAAACAAAATAAGGAGAATCTTTCATGTCGATGACCGATCCGATTGCTGATATGCTAACACGTATCCGCAATGCCAATATGGCAGGACATGAACGCGTCGAAATCCCCTCTTCAAAAGTTAAATCTGAGATCGCACGCATCCTGTCAGAAGAAGGTTTCGTCAGAAATTATCGTTTAATCGAAGATGAGAAACAGGGAATTTTAAGAATTTACTTGAAATACGGAAACACGAAAAAAGAGAAGGTCATCACAAACCTAAGACGTATCAGCAAACCGGGCAGAAGGGTTTACGCCAAATCCGATAATTTGCCACAGGTTTTCGGAGGACTCGGAGTCGCCATTTTGTCAACATCCAGTGGACTCAAAACGACCCCACAATGCCGACAGGATAAAGTCGGGGGCGAAGTTCTCTGTTACGTCTGGTAACATCTTGCTGATGACGCTCAACGAGTTGGGAGACATAGAATGTCACGTATTGGACTAACACCGATTCCAGTGCCCGACAAGGTGCAAATCGCTTTAAACAACAGTGACGTGCAGGTAGACGGACCGAAAGGAAGTCTCAATTGGAAGCTTCCCGAAGGAATCAATGTGACGGTTGAAGAAAACGTTCTAAGCGTCGAAAGAAAGAGTGAACTCAAACAGCACAAAGCCCTGCACGGATTGGCACGTAGCCTTATTGCCAATATGGTTACCGGCGTTTCAGAGGGCTTTGAGAAAAAACTACGAGTCGTCGGTACGGGTTATCGCGCGGAGGTCAATCGCGAGAGCAATTTGGTTCTTGATGTTGGCTATTCGCATTCCGTTACCTACTCCCCGCCTGACGGAATAACACTGAGCGTTGAACCCACTGAAACAATAGATGGACAGATACATACACCTATCACCGTCAGTGGCATCGACAAACAGTTAGTTGGACAAGTGGCAGCCTCTATTCGTCAAATCAAGAAACCGGAGATTTATAAGCCTTGTAAAGGCATCCGGTACGATGGCGAACGCGTCCGAGATAAAGAAGGAAAAGCGGCTGCTGGGTAATGTCGTGGTATTTTGGGCGCTGCGGTTTTACTAAAGAAGCACACAACCGCACCAGCGCGATGTCGAAGCGATACAGAAATATCCGACAATTCGCAATTAGAAGTCAAAAAGCGTTAGCATTTAGATGCTAACTTTGTAGGTTCCACCAATCTATTGGTGATTGCATACCGAGATTTCTATAAATTATTGTAGAAATACTCAGGTTCAAAGGAACAGACCCCTTGGTACTTACAAAAAAGAAACGGATGAGCCATTTACGACGCCGCAAGCGAGTCCGCCAAAAAATTAGCGGCACCGGGGATAGACCGAGACTCTCTGTTTTTCGAAGTTCAAAACATATCTATGCGCAGCTCATTAATGATGAACTTGGTGTGACGGTTGCCGAAGCCTCCACGTTATCTCCGGAACTGAAAGAGCACCTCTCAAACGGTGGCAATGTCAAGGCAGCGGGGAGCGTCGGTGCGCTTATCGCGCAAAAAGCCAAGCAGCAGGAGATTGAGGTAGTTGTCTTTGACCGGGGCGGACATCTCTACCATGGGCGCATAAAAGCGCTTGCTGAAGCTGCGAAAGCGGAAGGATTAAAGTTCTAATCTTTTTTACCTATTAAGTTTCTGCTCAGGGAACACCCAAGCAAAAACCCCTCCGTTATATTTCGGGCAGGTTTTCAGTGTTTCCTGTATGCCTTTTTAGAGATGCCAGGAATTCCACCAGAAACCCGCGCTAAACGAAGCGGAGGGAGGCCCAGGAGGCCATAACTTAAAACATGCTGAAAGATAAAATCAACCCTGATGAACATGAATTTGAGGAACGCATGATTACCATCAATCGTGTGATGCGAGTTGGTAAGGGACGACGCACGCCCAGTTTTAACTCACTCACGGTTGTTGGGAATCGTGATGGTATTGTTGGTATCGGATTCGGTAGCGCGAGCGAAGTCGCTGGTGCGCTCCGAAAAAGTTTTGCAGATGCCCGAAAAAATCTGATTCGGGTTCCAATTACCAACGGTACGCTTCCACATGAGATCATCAGCGAATTTAAATCCGCCAAAGTCTTGCTAAAACCAGCAAGTCCTGGGACAGGCATCATCGCAGGACACGCGACGCGTGCTATCCTTGAATTCGCAGGCGTTCGAGACGCGCTCACAAAATGCCTTTCCTCTCGGAACGTGAAAAATATCGCTGAAGCTACCATGCTTGGCTTAAAGAGCCTCAAAGACGTTAATGAAGTCGCTCGGTTGCGAGACCTTTCTGTTGAAGAACTGCTCAAGAAACGCTAAAGATTGGCAATTGGCGGTCAGCAGTCAGGTGTCAGCAGTTAGTGAGATCCGCGTAAGTGCCACACAACTTTTTTGCTGATGGAAACCGAAAGGGTTGCGCAGCAACGCGGGCTGAAGACTGATAACCAGAAAAAATGGAGTAAATCCTGATGAAATTGAATGAACTTAAACCTGCCCCGGGCGCGAAGCGCTCAAGAAAGCGGGTCGGGAGAGGTAACGCTTCAGGCTGGGGCGGCACCAGTGGACGTGGGCACAAGGGTCAAAAATCCCGATCTGGTGCTTCAATTCCGGCATGGTTTGAAGGTGGACAGATGCCATTGGTTCGACGGCTCCCGAAGCGAGGACCGCGGCGCACCGGACATAAACGATTGGAATACGATGTCATCAACGTTGAAACCCTTAACATTTTTGAAGATGCCGCAATTATCACCCCTGATGTCCTTCGCGAAGCAGGAATAATCAAAGGGAAAAACGCCCTGATAAAGATACTTGGCGACGGTGAGCTCGAAAAACAGTTGAAAGTCCAAGCACATCGCTTTTCAAAATCTGCGATCCAGAAAATTGAATCCAAAGGTGGCACGACCGAGGTCCTCGGGATGACTGCGAACACTAACGACTCTGCTTAAGCATCGTAGGGGTTGGGTAACCCAGCCCGTACAGGAGGAAAAAAAATAAGTGATTAAGGCAGTTCAAAACGCTTTTAAAATACCCGAATTGCGGAAACGCATCATTTTTACAGCGTTGCTCTTGATTGTTTACCGCCTTGGTGCACACATCACACTTCCGGGTATTGACGATCAAGCACTCGAAGCTTTTTTCCAGCAACTCATGGAGCGTGGTGGGAACGTCATTGGGTTCATCGACTTGTTCTCAGGTGGTGCGTTTAGTCAGATGACTATTTTCGCGCTCGGTATACAACCGTATATCAGTGCCTCAATCATTATGCAGCTTCTCGCTGTCATTGTGCCCTCCTTGGAGAAACTCTCCAAAGAACCTGATGGTCGGAAGAAGATTACGCAATATACGCGATACGGAACAGTTATCTTGAGTATCATTCAAGGGATAACGATTAGCATTGTCCTGCGGAACCCAGAAAACATAACTGGACAAGCAGGCGAAATCGTGAGAAACCCGGACCTCTGGTGGCACTTCCTTGTCGTTATAACACTCACAGCTGGCACCTCTTTTGTGATGTGGTTGGGTGAACAGATCACGGAGCGCGGTATTGGACAAGGTATTTCATTAATTATTACAGTCGGTATCGTTGCTGGATTGCCCGGTGGTGTCACAAGTGTTTTCAACAACCTTGTGACAAGACCAGAGTTCGGAATTTTACAGCTTGCGCTTTTAGTGGGTCTTGTGATTGTAGCTGTTATGGGAACAGTGTTTATCACGCTTTCCGTTCGGAAGATTCCGGTGCAATACGGCAGACAGATTCGTGGACGCAGAGTTATCGGTGGGCAATCAACACATCTGCCACTTCGTGTTAATGCGGCTGGTATGATTCCAATCATCTTCGCTGTGACGCTGATCCAGTTCCCGCCGACTGTGCTCGGTTTTCTACCACGCGACTGGGGCTGGGTAACGGGTGTAGAAACACTCATCGCTCCGGGAACACCGTTGTATCTCACCGTTTACGCCTTATTAATTATTGGTTTCACCTATTTCTACACAGCTGTGCAAATCAATCCAATCCAGATGGCAGAGGATTTACAGAAATACGGCGGTTTTATTCCAGGTATACGGGCAGGTAAACAGACTGCAGACTACATCAACACGACGCTTACACGCATCACACTGCCGGGAGCAGTATTCCTCGCTGCCATTGCTGTGATTCCGATTATTATCACGAGCCAACTTCAGGTTGGCAACATGGTGGAAGGTGCTTCTATCTTGATCGTTGTCGGCGTTGTGTTAGACACAATGTCACAAATCGAATCCTACTTAACGGTCCGCCATTACGAAGGATTCTTAAAAGATCGAAAACTCAAAGGCAGACGGCGTTAAGCACTTTACCCTGAAAGAGGACATTATGAAAGTCAGACCTTCTGTTAAGAAGATGTGTAACCAGTGTAAAATTATTAAACGAAAAGGAGTAGTCCGCGTCATTTGTCCTTCAAACCCGAAGCACAAACAACGCCAAGGCTAATTTTTAATTGTACCTTGCGGATACGTCTCGTTGTGAGCACGGTGATAGTTTCTGGTGTCGAGTCCGTTCCGCTACGTAACAGGCTTCTGCAAGGAACAGAAAAAAAGGGAAGAAACTCATGGCAAGGATCGCAGGGGTTGATTTACCCCGAAACAAACGGGTGGATATTGCCTTGACGGCAATCTATGGCATCGGTCGTTACACCGCAGCGCAAATTGTCACCGATCTGGATCTCGAGCCCGGAAAAAAGGTTGACAACCTCGCCGAAAACGAGATTGGTCAACTCCGAGACAAAGTTCAAGAATATATGATTGAAGGTGATTTACGCCGTGAAATCGACCAGAATATTAAACGGTTGATGGACATCAACAGTTATCGTGGACTCCGACATCGTCGGCAGTTACCTGTCCGCGGGCAGCGCACGAATACCAACGCGCGAACCCGTAAAGGAAAGGCCCGAACCATCTCCGTCGGTAGAAAAGCCAAAGAGGCAGCACGCAAGAGCGGTTAGAAGCATAGCAGTCAGCCATCAGGGGTCAGCGGTCAGAAAGAGAATTTTTTCCTGAAAACTGACAACCAACAGTTGATAACCCTTCTTCTGAAAGCCGATGGAAACCGATGGCTGATAACCGATAACCTTAACGACTGATAAAAAAAGGAGAACCGTTTTGCGTGGAAGAAGACGAGAACGCAAGAACGTTCCTGAAGGTATAGCGCATATACAAGCCACCTTCAACAATACAATCATTACGATCACAGACTTAAACGGAAACACTGTTGCCTGGGCGAACGCTGGAATGACATTCACAGGTTCCCGGAAGTCAACGCCTTTTGCCGCCCAACAGACGGCGGAAGCGTGCGCGCGTAGAGCAATGGATCACGGCGTGAAACGCGTAGAAGTGCGAGTCAAAGGCCCCGGATCTGGAAGAGAGTCTTCCATACGCGCACTCGCTGCAGCCGGACTCGAAATTACCTTAATGAAGGACGTAACGCCTATCCCCCACAATGGATGTCGTCCGCCTAAGAGGCGACGGGTTTAAATTGACCTGAAACTCGCCTCCGAAACGAGCCTTAAAAGCACGAGTTACAGGTCAAATTCACATACAAGGAGAGGGAATGAGTAGATACTTAGATTCAGTCTGTAAATTATGCCGCAGGGAAGGTGAAAAACTTTTTCTGAAAGGGCGTCGATGCAACGGACCGAAATGTTCTTTTGAGCGCCGCAGCTACCCGCCTGGCGAACACGGTCAGACCCCGCCACGCAGAAGCCGTGCGGACAATTTCCGTCGACAGTTGCGCGCAAAACAGAAAGTCAAACGCACTTACGGTGTGTTTGAAAAACAATTTCGGGGGTATTACTTCAAAGCAGCGCGGCAAACAGGTATCGCTGGTGAGAATTTAATTAGCTTCCTTGAACGTAGGTTAGACAATGTCGTTTACCGACTCGGGTTCGCAACCTCCCGAAATCAGGCGCGTCAACTCGTGAAGCACAATCACTTCACAGTGAACGGCAAACGGGTTAATATCCCCTCTTACATCGTGAAAGTTGGCGATGTCATCACACCTCGCGAACGGAGCCGGAACCTTGGGACTATCCAAGAGGCATTAGAATACACGGAGCATCGCGGCGCACCTGAATGGTTGGAAATTGATGCGGACAAAGCAGAAGGGCGTGTTCAAGGAGCACCTGTGGTAGAACAAATCGCCATTGACCTTGAAACGCAACTCATCATTGAACTTTACTCCCGATAGACACATTTTTTTAATGTCCTTGCGGAGAAATAAAGTGGGTTGAACAGAATGGCGTCCTCTTCTTAAATCCGTCCTCCATTTCATTACGGACGACCGTCTTCTTTCAACCTAAAGACACATTTTATTAGCAGGGCCACCGCCACAGCACCCGACGTTTATGGGTTAACAATTAACAAGCTTTTCGGAGGAAATCGATGATAAGGTCCGAGCTGGAAATGCCCGAGCGGCTAAAAACGGATACAGATTCCTTACGCCCTAATTACGCAAAATATACCGCAGAACCTTTTGAGCGCGGATTCGGAACAACTCTCGGTAATTCGCTACGCCGTGTCCTCCTTTCCTCAATCAAAGGCGCGGCGATTACAGCCGTCCAAATTGAGCAAGTAAAGCATGAATACGCTACAATTCCCGGAGTCGTGGAAGATGTCGTACAGATTATACTCAACCTGAAAGAGATCCGGTTAAGTATCGCGACTGACGACCCAATGAAACTTACACTGAAAGCGGAGGGATCTTGTGAAGTTACAGCCGCTGACATCCGCTCTAACGCACTTGTTGAGATCATAAACCCTGACCAACATATTGCGACACTCGACGAATGCGAAGGATTAGACATAGAGATTCATGCACAAACAGGCAGAGGATACTCACTCGCGGAAGAGCATAGATCCGTAGGACACGACATCGGATTGATTCCAGTCGACGCTAAGTTTTCACCTGTTGAAAAAGTGAATTTCTGGGTAGAAGAAACCCGAGTTGGCGATATGACGAATTTCGATAAACTCAATCTCGAAGTCTGGACGGATGCAACGATCACAGCAAAGGAAGCCGTCACACGTGCTGCCAACATTCTGCTGCAACAACTTGAGATCTTCACAGAATTCGATGAAACCTACGTTGAACCGGAACCTGAGATTGATGAGGCAAAACTCCGGCGCAATCGATACCTCGCCAAGCCCGTCTCAGAACTTGAACTCTCGGTCCGAGCAAGTAACTGCCTTGAAACGGCAAACATCAAAACTATACGAGAACTCGTCACAAAAGAGGAAAAGGACATGTTGGAATACAAGAACTTTGGTCGGACCTCGCTAAACGAAATCAAAGAACAGCTCGCCAACATGGGACTTTCCCTCGGAATGGAATTGGACGATTTAGACGACGCGGATATCGGTGAAGAAAGTATGACGCAAGTACCTTTGCAACCGCTTGTGTAATTTTTCACGACAACGCGTAACAAGTCGGTGAGAAAAGGTATCTTCGTAACCTTCAGGTTGCGGAGATACCTCACTCACCGAATGGAGGAAGACGATGCGTCACAGAAAACGCGGACGGAAATTGGGACGAACGACAAGCCATCGAAAAGCCCTTTTCCGCAACCAAGCCACCGCGCTATTTGAACACGAACAAATTCGGACGACACTCCCAAAGTGTAAAGAGCTTCGGCGTGTCGCTGAAAAGTTGATTACGCTCGCCAAACGCGGAGACTTACCCGCACGTCGCCAAGCCGCAAAAATGCTCTATGGGACCAATCTGCATTATAGACCCAGAAGGGGAGAAGAAGTGAGGGACCTCGACAAACACGCCATCCTACGCAAACTGTTCGATGACATCGGGCCTCGATATCAAGATCGAAGCGGTGGATATACACGTGTTATACGAGGTGAACTCCGAAAAGGCGACGGCGCACAGATGGGTTACATTCAACTGGTTTAATGGCTGTCGGCTATCAGCAGTCGGTAAAGAGGTTCTCTTTCTGACCGCTGACTGCCGACTGCTGACAACTATTAAAACCGATACCCGGCGGATACAAACACCCGATGTGTAAGCCGTTCCGTGGTCAAGTCATTCCTGCTCCGCTGCCAAGTTCCCAACATATATCCCACATCAAACTTCAGAGAATCTTCAAAGATTTTTCCCACACCTAACGTCAAGAAATCGCGTGTGTTGTTAACCTCAGCATCGGTGAACGGAATCGTATCCCGAAAATAACCGAAACGGACATAGGTATCGATAGTAGGTAGCCTATATTCGACACCAAGGCGTGCCTGAAGCGTCATGGTATAGAACTCCTCAAAATTATCCTGCGAAATGTCATCGGCTGGGGCTGGATCGTAGCGGGTCTGCGTCCAATCCGTGAGTTGGACATCACCTGCCAAGACCAAATCATCGTCAAATAATTTCACAGCAATTCCAGTTCCAATTTCAAAGGGTCTCTCAATATCAAACGCTTGCGCCCCGTCCACAGCATCCGACAATTCTTCTCCGTCGTCATAAACTGCCTGCGTCGATTGGTACCAGATCTCATCAACGCCCAATTCAACAGGGGTGACCAAGGTTAAACCGACACTGACAGCATCCGTTAGATGTGCCAGAAGCCCTATCCGCGCGCCTAAACCTGAGTACTCCCGGTCAATTGCGTCATCGTATCTGAAACGCGACAACTCGCTATCCACCTTCAACAGATCCGTCGCTGT
>JAGWBV010000061.1 GCA_021295715.1 Candidatus Poribacteria bacterium
AAAGTTAGCACAATAAAGAACTTACACTGAACAACGAGTTCATAAGACGTTGGGCATGGAACATCACGTATAAGAATCTCCTTTTACTTAAACGGGTTCCATGCCTAACTCCTCATCTTTAGAAGGAGAACACAATGCAAATTTTTCGATCAAACTTATATAAGGCGTGGATATTAAGTGTTTCGATTTTCGTTCTGTTCGGCATCCTACTCTGTCTTGCTGCCGCAGATTCAATTTCGGTGACAGATGCAGAGGGCAAAACCGTAGTCATTACGTCATCAGAACGTATCGTGAGTCTGAACGGCAGTACCACTGAAATTTTATTCGCTCTGGGTGTCGGCGATAACGTGGTCGGCTGTGATGCCTCATCAACGTATCCGAAAGGTGTGAAAGAACAACTACCGAGTGTCGGATATCAGTATGGACTCAACGCGGAGGGGATTCTCTCCCTGAATCCAACACTGGTGATTGGACGGGACGATGTGAGACCTCCGCAAGTCGTGCAGCAACTCCGCATGGCAGGCGTAACCGTTTTATTGCTTAAGGAGCCTCGCAGTTTTGAAGCAGCCAAGCAACGATTACGAACTATTGGTAAAGCAGTTGAGCAGCAGAAAAAATCTGAGGAATTAATAAACGCCTTAGACACTGACATCAAAGAACTGGACATCAAACTTGCCTCGCAAAAAGAGCAACCGAAACAGAAAGCACTGTTCCTCTATCTACGCGGCACACAAACCACCTTAGTGTTAGGAACCGATACCGCTCCCGGAGCAATGTTCGATATTATTGGAGTTAAAAATGCAGCAGGAAGCATTAAAGGAAACAAACCGATGACGGCGGAAGCGGTGATAGCGGCACAACCAGACGTGTATGTTCTATTCACCACAAGTCTAAAATCTGTCGGTGGCGTTGACGGATTGCTCAAATTGCCGGGCTTGGCACACACGCCTGCGGGGCAAAACAGACGCGTTGTAACACTGGATGGACAGTATTTATCTGGATTCGGTCCCCGTTGTGGGTGCGCTGCACTTGATCTGTTCCGAGGCATCTACGAAACTGATGGACATTTCGTTGCGACAGGCGAATAATCGTTTCCATGCAGATCTTTAAAAGCCTTCTACCAATACGAAAAATGCAAAAACGGACAAAGATTCTGCTGATTCTCATCGGTTTACTCCCAGTATCAATGAGCGTCGCGGCAGGGATAGGTGCATATCAAATTTTACCGTGGCGTATTCCTGAAATTCTATTTTTTCGAGAGGATGGTTTCGCAGTTTTGGTCCACGTGCGTTTCCCACGTGTCATCAATGTTAGCCATTTCGGGCGCAACGCTACAGGGGATTTTCCGCAATCCACTGGCGGATCCGGGATTAATCGGTGTCACAGCAGGCGCGGGGTTAGGCGCAACGCTCTGGATTGTTCTGATCGGCGGAGGGGCGTTAGGTGTGTGGGGGCTTCCTGTAGCAGCATTTGGATGTGGAGTCCTTGTAACTATCAGTGTGTGGAAAATTGCAGAAGAGCAAGAAAGAGTACGCACGTTGACACTATTGTTGGCAGGCATCGCGCTTAACAGTTTCGCTGGCGCAGGTATCGGTTTAATGACCTTTCTCGCTGACGATGAACAACTACGCAGTCTGACTTTCTGGCTACTCGGTGGCTTCGGGGGCGCAACGTGGCCCGTTGTCTCTATAACGCTACCAATTGCAATCATAGGATTACTCGTGTTGTTACGGCAGGCAGCCGCATTGAATGCCATGAGTCTGGGAGAATCCGAAGCCTACCATCTCGGTGTTTCAACGGAAACTTTGAAAAGGTGGTCAGTCTTCGGCGTCGGTCTCCGCCGCAGGTGGCATCGGTTTTGTAGGACTCGTTGTACCACATCTGCCGAGGTTCCTGGGTGGGGCAGATCATCGGTATGTGCTACCCGGTTCAGCACTGGGTGGTGCGATACTACTTGTCTCGGCAGACTTATTTTCACGAACCGTTGTTGCTCCTGCTGAATTGCCTGTTGGCATCGTCACCGCGCTGATCGGGGGTCCATTTTTTCTGTGGTTATTGCTCAGATTCAAACGCGAGATATTTCTATAGGAAAACCTATCTACAAGGGTGTTTGGAGGTAAAGATGATTGAATTGGATGGGGTTGGTTATCGCATTAACGGGAATTGGTTAGTCCGCGACATTAATATCACAATTGAAAAGGGGATGCTATGGGGTTTTGTCGGTCCCAACGGCGCGGGGAAATCGACACTTCTGCGGTTAATTTCGGGGGAACTTCTACCAACGACTGGGGAAATTCGGATCCTCGGCAAACCGATTCATAGTTACACCCCTCAAAAATTGGCACGTCTTCGAGCCTATCTCCAACAAAAAAGGGACATAAACTTTCCTTTCACCAATTTAGAGATTGCACTATTTGGACGACACCCACATCTCAATGGCACAAAAGAAACCACCGCGGATCTCTTAATTGCCAAAGAAGCATTGCGACAGGTCGAAGCCCACATGTTTGCGGAACGGCTCTATCCAACGCTATCTGGTGGCGAGGCGAGTCGTGTTGATGTTGCGCGGATCCTTACACAGGCACCCGACCTGTTTCTGTTAGATGAACCAACGAACCATCTGGATCCGAGACACCAAGTGCAGATACTCAACTTGTGCAAAACGATTTGTGGGCATGGTAAAACTGCTATCACGGCAATTCACGACCTAAATCTCGCGTCAATGTATGCAGATCACCTGTTGCTACTGAAAGATGGGGTTTCTGTGGCTTGCGGCACCCCTGAAGTTGTGCTAACCTTGGATCTACTATCAGAAACTTATGGCATCCCGTTTGAAGTTCTGCCGCATCCAGATGGCTACCCGTGGGTGATGCCGAGTCTGAATCCCTCATAGAAATTTTATCTATGTTCCTGAAACAAAAAAGGATTGAAATTCGTTCTAACGTGTGATACACTATTAGGTGCCATAATAGAGAATGGAAATTTCAACATTCAATTAGAGGAACATCATCATGAGTCAAGTAACAAACAAAGCAATCATAAAGGAACTCACTCGCGTCTATTGGTTAGAGGTGGAAGCAACCATCAACTATCTCGCCATTTCTGTCGATTTAGACGGCATTCGCGCCGAAGAAATTAAAAAGTCCCTGGCAGCAGACATCCAGACAGAAATTACACATGCACAGGACCTTGCCGCCCGCATCAAGGAGATCGACGGACGAGTCCCCGGCTCGTTTGCCTTTAAACCCGAACAAGCCTCGCTTCAACCACCAGAAGATTCAACAGATGTCGTTGCAGCAATTCATGGTGTCATCGAAGCGGAAGACGCTGCGATTGAACAATACAACAAGATTATTCGTCTGTGTGATGGGATCGATTACGTTACGCAAGACCTCTGCATTAAACTTCTCGCTGATGAAGAGAAACATCGTCGGGAGTTCAGAGGCTTCCTCAAGGAATACGAGAAAGACTAATCTCATCAGAACAAACCGAAAAAAGAACAACGGGCATCACTGCCCGTTGTTTGCTTTTAAGCATCTAACTTGCTTAACATGAATTCCTATTGGTTTTCTTACAGTTTGTTCTAATGTTAACTACTTTACCCAGTAGAAATTACCGTTAGAAGCGGGCCAGTCAAGAGCATACAAAATTTGGGATTTCGTTTCATACTTCTCGACCTCATCACGGACTGGCGCCCAACACTTTTGCATTTCAGCAGATTCAGGATTCTGAGAGATTTCTGAGTTTTCATATTCTGGAACAACTTCCTGCCAGCATGTCATTGCAAGGTTTTGCAGATTTTTGATCTTTTTTTCCCGAGACGTGTGTGTATCTCTAATCACTTTATCTATTTGGTGAATGATTCGTGGTACTGACTTTTTAATCTTCATAATCATCGCTTATCTACTCCGTCCTTAACCTCGGATCTAAGGCATCACGGACGGCATCGCCGAAGAGATTAGCAGGTAGCACCAATCCGAACATAAACGTAAACGCCGCAGTGAGATTCCACCAAACAACCGGATCACGAGCGAGTTCTAAACGCGCCGTGTTAATCATATTTCCCCAACTTCCCGTTGTCGGTTCAACACCGATTTGGAGATAACTCAGTAACGCCTCTGCAAGCACCAACCCACTAAATCGCAAAATAGTGGTGATCAATACGATATGCATGAGATTCGGAACGAGATGTTTCAGAATAATGAGTCCACGATGGACGCCAAAGGCTTCGGACGCTTGGATATATTCCAATTCCCGGAGCTTTAAAGTTTCACCGCGTAGGATACGACACAGCCCCGTCCAACTTCTGATACCCATAATGAGACAGAGATTGAACAATCCTTGCCCGAAGAGGAGCATGAAGGCAACAATAAGAAGGATAGACGGAATGGAATCGAGTGTGGCGTAGATGTACTGAACGGCATCGTCTACCCACCCCCCAAAATAACCCGCGATAACACCGAAAAATATGGCAAATGGAACAGCAATCAAGGTGGTAAATCCGCCGATAACAAGTCCCGTGCGGATACCTTTCAGGGCACGGTAAAGAACATCACTACCTACCTTGTCGGTGCCAAGGAGATGACTCCGCGGATACTGAAGCGGTGGATATTCACGAACTGTGCGTCCGTCAGGTGTCTGGAGGGTGCTTTTCGCATAGAGATGCGCTGCCAACGGAGCAGAATAGGTTTTCTCGGTTCGTTCCCGAAGGGGCGTGCAAAGTCTATCAAGGAGACTCAAGCCTCTCGGTCTATAGACAATGGCACCACTCTCATTCCGAGTGAGTGTTTGGTCGGTCTGCCGTATGAGTGGATCGCGCCAACCGATGCTATCCAACACACCGACAAGGAGGTATCCTAAGAGAACGAAAAGACAAACAATAGCGAGACGATTTCTGCGAATCTGCCTTGCCGCGTTTCGCCAATACTCTTGCTGCGAGGCGTATCGGAGAAACCATCCCGCACCGACAAGACAGGCAATGACGATGAGATTTTGGTAAGCATCGGAACGCCAAACCCAACTCAACCGATCGTCGATTCCAATGTCTGGACCGTTTGTTCCGATGAGAAAAATAGGCATTTATAGTAGTTGCAGATACTGAATCATTAAGAAACTTTCCATGACCCAGAAGCGGTTGGGATTAACCGAAAACCACCGTGAAACGAAGTGGAACGGTGCCCAGATTTAATAGTTTAAAAAATTTGATAAACGGCTTCGCGTGTGTGAAACCCATCTTTAATGACTTCTTCGTCTAAATTTTCCTTGTCAACCTGGATAGGTGTCAGCAAGATAGATGGCACCTCAATTTTGCCGTTGTTAACGGTCTGTGTCGCTTCAGCGATCGCCTCACCTTTTGCGAGTGCGACAGCGGCTTGTGCCGCCTTCGTTGCGATGAGGTGGATCGGTTTGTAAACGGTCATGGTCTGCGTGCCTTTGACAATTCGTTGGCACGCGGCGAGTTCCGCATCCTGCCCTGAAATGAGAACGCTTCCTGCCAAATTTTGTCCCTCAAGTGCCTGTATCACGCCACCGGCTGTGCCATCATTTGACGCAACGACAGCGTCTATTTGGTTGTTCGTTTGTGTCAAGACCTGCTCTGCCTTCTTAAGCGCGTCCCGCGGATCCCAATTAACCGCCCAATGTTCTCCGCCTGCTACTAAACGAATGGCACCACTGTCAATCGCGGGTTGCAGGGCACGGAGTTGCCCCTGTCGAAGGAGTTGTGCATTATTGTCAGTCGGCGCACCACCGAGTAGGAAATAGGCACCCTCTGGCTTCTGACGCAATAGGTACTCGGCTTGCAGGTATCCGACCTGTTCGTTGTCGAAAGAGATATAGAGATCGGGTGAACTCTCGCGAATTAGCCGATCATAGGCGATGACTTTGATACCCTCTGCGTGCGCGGCTTGGACAATTTGGGCGGCAGCGACGCTATCCTTCGGAATAACAACAAGAACGTCCACACCTTGGGTAATCATGTTCTCGGCTTGTGCGTTCTGTCGACGCTCATCTCCATCAGCAGACTGGACGATAACTTCGGCACCGAGTTTCTCTGCTTCAGCCGTAAAAATATCTCGGTCCTTCTGCCAGCGTTCCACACGCAACGAATCCATAGATAAACCGATTTTGATCTTCTTAGCGGTAGTAGCACCCGTCTCTTCGCTCTTTTTTTCTGTGCCCGGGTCAGCACATCCAAATAGGATTACGAGACACGCCGATAAAACGCAGAAAAGCGATGTAATCTTCACACAAACTATGTTTTTGGGAGCACTCGGAAGCCCAAAGTTACCGTTAAAAGTCGGAAGGCGCATCGTATCACTCCTTTTGAAACTCATTATTGCTCTTCAGACGAATCTGTTTCCGATGTAGATTCCTCGGATGGGGCAGAATCGGGTGTAATTTCGCGAACAGCATCACCAATTTTGAGGGGTTCCGTTGTCTCAACAATTCGGAAGATAGAAACCTTATCATTAAGGATTTCAGAAATCGCCACGAGACCAATCTGTTTGGGTACATAGGTAAGGATTTCACCCGTATCTAAATCTCGTACCGGCTTGCCTCTGGTATAGACAGCGAACTCTTGGTTGATCGCTATCCGCTTGCTGGAACCGATATTGACATAAATCTTATCCGGATGCTCATTGTCCACGTACTGAATTTTGCCTTTGACAGGTTCCCCAGACACCGTTTCTGAAGCTTCTTGTCCTTCTTTGGCGGTACCGGTTTTCGGTTCCCAAGGCGTAATGAAATTGGGTCCGACATTGTCTCGAAGTGCCAAAACCACCTTGATTAACGCTTCGTTGGTTACGACGCCAAAAAGGGTTCTGTCGTATTCAGTACTCGCAAACTGGATCTGATTAAGTTCGGTTGGTCTGACAATCGGACGTGGATTGCTCCGTTGCGTGTCCTTCGTTTGACCAAAAGAGAGGTTTGTTCCTTCCTCGGTCACACTGGCTTCAAGAGAGGCGAATTTTGTGCCGGTGTACCGGTGGTCGCGACTGGCGGAGATTCGAGGCTCAGCCACAAGACTACCGGAGGCGTTGTAGAATTTCATGTTCAGTTTAATGGTGGCACGGTGTAGGGACCCTCGCAGGATAACAGGAGCAAGGTAACTCGCACTCCCAAGCCCTTGCTGCGATTCACGTCCACCTTCCCGCAGTGTGCGTGAAGCGTTAGCTCTCAACCGCTCTTGATTAAATTTTCGGATATCACCCACTACAATTACGTCGGCATTGAGATGTTTCGCAAGCGTTACAAGCTGCGCCTGATCCAGTTTTTTCAGGTTCTGTCGTGAGAGCGTCATCAGTGCCATAGCATCAAGGAGTTCATCTTTACTGACAGGTTCATACACATCCGTTTCGACGAATTTCCGATTGAGCATTTTGGCAAATCCTGCCTCCAAATCCCAGCGTTTCTTTGTGCTGAACAGGTTACCGATGAAAGCAGGAACACAACCACATCCGGTAGGAGAATCAAAGCGACTGTGATCCTCAAAATAGAGAACAGCAATGCGTTTCTTTGGCGTTGCATCGCTAACGGTAATAGCGCCAATCATGAAACACAGACTGAACCCTATCACAAACAGACCTTTTAATTTTACCTTGCGAAGGAACGACGGGGTTTGTGCTTTGACGTGTATCTCTTCAGAGTCGCCCTCCATTACATTACGGGCTTGGTTTTTGTTGTTATTAAGACATGAAAAAAAGCGTTTCACCCTTTTTTACCCTCCTTTTTCCTTCATTCACCCTTCACACCTATAGTTTAGCAATCCTGTGAAGATTTATCAAGGAAATTTAATTTTCTTAAGAGATTGTTTTCTTTAACAAGAAATCACTTGAAACCCCAGAAAATATCTGGTATCATTTGTAAAGTTAGCAGACAAATTTGTAAGCGGCAGCTTACTGCTACGCAAAACACAAACGAAAAAGGAAACGCTATGTTTACAAAAAACAGATTCAAGTATCATAATTTACTACATACATTTACATCCGCCGCGTTGGTTGTGCTAATTGTCTTCTATGGGTGTAGCGATCAGCAATCGGCTGAAAAAGCAAAAACAGGTGATACCGTCCCCCAGAAAAAGGAATGGCTCTCGATTTTGGGAGGCGTGATGGGCGGCAGTTTTTCACAATTCGCGGGTGGCGTTAGCCGCGTTCTGACCCACAAGGAACCACATCTGAAAATATCCATCGACGCCTCTGCGGGTTCGGTCGAAAATACGCGGCGTGTGAACCAAGACCCAGAAGCACTCGGTGTCGTTTTTGCCGCTGAAAGCTACCTTGGCTACCACGGTGAAGAAATTTTCGCAGAAGAGGGACCGAAAACTAACATTCGTATGGTAACGTTGCTTTTCATAGCTTATGACCAATTTTCAACATTGGAGAATAGTGATATTCACCAGTTTGAAGACATTGTTGGAAAAAAAATCGCCTCTGGAGCAAGTGGGTCGGGTACTGCACAGACGTTAGAACGCCTGTCAAGATTAGCGGGCATCTGGGGAAAGTTCACGCCGATCTATAAAGGTGGGAGCGCTGCCGCCGAGGCTCTTCAAGATGGACAGGTCGCTGGGTTCCAGTGGCTTGTCAGTGTGCCGAATAGTGCTGTTATCCAGTTAACAGCGATCAAATCTATTCGGATGATTGATCTCGACGTAGCTGCGAAGAAGTACGGCTTCTATGAAAAATATCCCTTCTACCTCCCCGGCTCCCTACCAGAAGGCGCGTATGAAGGTAAAGTGGAACCGGTGAATACTATTCTGATGCCAACGGTACTCATCTCGAATAAAGCAGTGAGCGAGGAGACTATTTACAAACTTCTAAAGCATGTTTACGCCTCAGAGGGACATCAGGCGATGCTGCAAACAAATCAAGCCGCAGCAGACATGACGATAGAGAATGGACCAAAGGCGTTTGTTATTCCACTACACCGCGGGGCATACAAATTCTGGAGTGAACAGGGTGTGGACATTCCAGCGCACGCGATGCCGGTGGACTAAGCTAAGGAACAGATGCCAATGTTCAGCAAATTTGCGGTGCCTGTGGCTATCCTACTGATAGTATTGGGAATATGGGAAGGGGTCGTTCATCTTTTTGAGATGCCACGCTATATTCTGCCAGCCCCTTCAAAAATTGTGGTGACACTATTTGCAGAACACGCACAATTACTGAAACACACGCTCGTGACACTACAAGAGATGCTCCTTGGATTTCTCCTCGCCGTCAGCATCGGTGTCCCGTTAGCCGTGTTGATGTTCGAGTTCCCAACGTTAGAGAAAGCCTTCTATCCGTATGTCATCGGCTCACAAACGGTTCCAGTGTTCGCTATCGCTCCACTACTGGTGCTATGGTTTGGCTTCGGCATTGCCTCAAAAGTCATCATGGCAGCACTGATTGTATTCTTCGCGATTGTGCTGAATACACTCGATGGCTTGAAATCCACTGATCCAGATACCGTAAACCTGCTCCGAATTTTGCGGGCAACGCGCTGGCAGATCCTTTGGAAAGTACGTATCCCGTCGGCATTGCCGTTTATTTTTTCAGGGGCAAAGATAGGCATTTCTATCTCTACAATTGGTGCGGTTATCGGGGAATGGGTGGGCGCGAAGGCGGGACTCGGGTACCTTATGCTGTATGCGAACGGAACACTCCAAGTTTCACTGGTATTTGCTGCTATCCTCTGTTTAACACTTTTAGGCTTAGGTCTTTTTGGATTGATGACGCTGTTGGAGCGGTATGCAATGCCGTGGCGGCGGTATCAATATAACAAATCAGATATGTGATAGACCCCCAGCGAAAGCATCGGGGTTTTGACACCGAATTCGATAAGAAAGGAAATGCTCATGAAAATAGCAATTTGCTTAATGTTTCTCATCAGTTGTAGTATACTTTTGACAGGAATTGACAGCCGTGCAGACAGCCACCAGAACTCTGAAATGGAGAAGGTCACACTGCTCCTCGATTGGTTTCCTAACATAGATCACGCGCCACTTTACGTCGCACAAGAGAATAAGATTTTCGGCAAACACGGATTAGAAGTCGAACTCCTCTGGGGTGGCGATCCAGATGCTCCACTTAAACTCGTGGCGGCAGGGGAATACCCGTTTGCTGTAAGTTACCAACAAAGCGTAACAATTGCACGGGCAAGTGAAGAGGTTTTGCCGGTTAAATCAATCGGTCTACTTGTGGAACATCCACTCAACACGATTAGTTTCCTGAAAAAAACGGGCATTAAAACGCCAGCAGATTTCAAAGGAAAAAAAATTGGATACACAGTTGCACCGCTGGACGTGCTGCTGTTTAATGCCATCGGGGCGAATGCCGGATTATCCGAAGACGATTATGAATTAATAAACGTAGGCACGAATATTTTGGCACCTCTTCTAAGCGGTCAGATTGATGCAGTGATCGGACCATTTCGAAATTACGAAATTAACATGCTGAAACTTGAAGGGGCAGAAGCCGATTATTTCGCACTCGAGAAGCACGGTATTCCAGACTATTATGAATTAGTCATCATCACTAACGACGCTTATTTGGAAAACCATCCTGAAACCGCTAAAAAACTGATGACGGCAATTCAGGAAGCAATTAAATTTACGAAGGAAAAACCCGATGATGCACTTCAACTTTTTTTTAAGGCAAACCCTGATGCCACTAAAGAATTAGAAGAGCTCGCTTTTCGGGATACATTGGATGTGTTCGCAACCACACAGGTGCAATCCGCAGAAAAATGGGCAGCCTTCGCAAAATTCGCCTATGAAAAAGGCTTGATTTCCAAAAAAGTCGAAGCAAAAGACTGTTTCATCAATGTGCTGGAAAAATAACAGTTTCAACCGATAGCTTTAATGAAGAACAAAAAGATTCTCATCATCGGTGGTGGCGTGATTGGTCTCGGTATCGGCTGGCAATTGGCGAAATCGGGGGCTTCCGTCACCATCTACGAACAAGCTGAAACCGGGCGCGCTGCGTCTTGGGCGGCTGCCGGAATGCTCGCGCCACTCGCCGAAGCACATACCGAAGAACCGGAACTGCTGAAACTCGGATGCCAAAGTTTAGCACTCTACCCTCAATGGGTTCAGGAATTAGAGGCGGATGCCGAGATGTCTATCGGGTATCGGGTGGATGGCACTCTGATCGTCGGGTTAGAACCCGATGACACACACCAACTTCGACACCTTTACGGCTCACAACAAGATTTAGGGCTGGAGGTCGAATGGTTGGCAGGACGAGAGGCGCGTGAAATCGAACCTGCCCTTTCACCGCGCGTGACGGCAGCGATCCGTTGTGAGAGCGACCATCAGGTCGATAACCGATTGATGGTGAAAGCCCTCAAACGCGGCTATCAGAGATATGGCGGTGTGGTGTGCGAAAACAGAGCAATTGAAAGCATCTACATAGAAAACGGCATCGCGGCTGGCGTAAAGACGCGAGATGGAGAGAAACAAAACGGAGATGCTATCGTGCTGTCGGCAGGATGTGAATCCGCCCAAATTCAGGGACTTCCAGATGCCATCCGTCCGCCGGTGCGCCCCGTGAAAGGACAGATGCTGGCGTTGCAAATGGAAGCCGGTATCACGGTTAATAACGTCATCCGCACTGTCAGAGCAAGGTACCCGACATCGGTATATTTGGTGCCGAGAACCGATGGCAGGCTCATCATCGGCGCGACAAGCGAGGAGATGGGATTTGACACACGTTTGACCGCTGGCGGTGTGTTTGAGCTGCTCCGCGGCGCGTGGGAAGCGGTCCCGGGCATTTATGAACTGCCGCTCCTTGAAACATGGACAGGCTTACGTCCGGGTAGCAGGGACAACGCACCCATACTTGGCGAAACGCCCATTGAGAATCTGATATACGCCACTGGACATTATCGCAACGGCATCTTACTCACACCCATCACGGCTTACGAGATCGCCAAACTGATTCTGACGGGTGAGACTTCAGAGTCAATTGTCCCATTTCGGTTAGACAGATTTTTAGCATAACGGGAGTCAAGCATGAAGATAAGCGTTAACGGCAAAGAGAAAAGGGTTCGTCCGAATTTAAATGTCTACGAACTGCTCATCGATTTAGAAATAGATCCAACGCAGTCAGGCATCGCTGTCGCCGTGGCTCGGGAGGTTATCCCAAAAATGGAGTGGCAAGCAACGGAACTCCGTGAGAATAGTGAAGTTGAGATTATACGCGCCGTCCAAGGGGGTTAATACGCTGCAAAGCGCGCCAACAGGAAAATAAGGTCCCAAGTATAACCCTTGATAAAGAGACTCCAAAGTGCTATACTAAATTGGAAACGCAGAGACGTATACGACTCAATCAAAAAATAAACTTGGCACTGGAAAAATAAGAAATGCAAGAATTCAAGATTGCTGATCAGACATATACATCAAGACTGCTTATCGGGACGGCAGGGTACCCGAATTTCCACATCATGACGGAGTCCATTGCTGCGAGTGATGCCGAAATCGCGACGGTGTCAATGCGGCGCGTGAAATTTACAGATACACCGGGTGAGAATTTGTTCGCACTTCTACGCGAACGAGGTATGACAATCCTCCCAAACACCGCCGGTTGTTTCACAGCAAAGGACGCGATTCTGACAGCGAACCTCGCGAGAGAGGCACTTGAGACATCGCTTATTAAACTCGAAATCATCGGAGATGAGGAAACACTATTTCCAGATGTGGAGCAGCTGCTGCGTGCAGCAGAGACACTCGTGAAAGACGGCTTCACCGTGCTACCGTATTGTAACGACGATCCGATTACGTGCAAGAAATTAGAAGACCTTGGCTGTGCAGCCGTGATGCCGTTAGGTGCTCCGATCGGCTCAGGGATGGGGATCCGTAACCCGTACAATATTCAGATTATCCGAGATCTCGTGAAAGTGCCTCTCATTGTGGATGCCGGCGTTGGGACAGCATCGGATGCAGCCATAGCGATGGAGTTAGGGTGCGACGGTGTTTTGCTGAACACAGCAGTCGCAAAAGCGCACCGTCCCGTGCTAATGGCGGAGGCAATGAAAAAAGCCGTCGAAGCCGGTAGAGCGGCGTTTTTAGCTGGACGTATCCCGCGAAAACTTTACGCCACCGCCTCAAGTCCACAGGATGGAACGATTGAATAGGACAGAAGCTTACATATACAGAATTGGAGTCAATGTGTGAAAAAAATATCCCATTTTTTCTGGATATGCCTGATTATTTCTACACAATTCATAGGCAGCATCCTCTTATCCGATACGCAAAGTGCCTTTGCACAACTCCAAGGTGAATTCGGACAGAGTCTTCTCGAAAGAAAACCCGAAACCCCTGAAACCGATCCCGCAGCACTTACAATTGACACCTACTTCTCCAATACATTCAACAACCACATTGAATTCGGTTTGAGCGTAGACCCATACACCAGTGGCCTCGCCGGTGAGGAAGATTCGCAACTCGAAGGTATGATTAACCGTTTCGGTGTCAACCTGCTCGGGGATTTACCCGTAACTGATAAACTCAGGCTCAAATTGCAATACGCGCCACAAGTGGAAAACTACACCGGCGCTGATGGAAAACTCAACGAATTCGATGCGTTTAGCGATGTATTCTTAACTGAACTGAGTTTCCAACCCATTGCGAATTTACCACCTCTCGTCACGTCCCATCAACTGCAACGCTTCGTGCGAACTTCAAACGTCTATAATAACACCGAACGGCAATTCGGTCTCCGCTTTGGGCGCGTCTTGGAATATAATTTGCGGTTACACCGCTTTGACGATGAAGACTCGCGAAGAGAGGACTTCCTACTTGTCGGATCCACCAATCATAAAATGACTTCACGCTTGCAATTTTGGATTCTTAAACAGATCCTTGGTAAACTCGAATACGGGGTAGAACGTGGTAGCTACCAAACCAATCTGAACAATCTTATCTTAGGTATAACCGGACTTGACGACAATGAGCGTCGAAACGATTGGCGACATATCAGTTCCGCAAAACTGATACAGGTCGCAATGGATAGACTCGTGTTCCAAGAGGAGGTTAACCTATTTTTGAATCGTTCCAACGTCGATTTTTTTAACTTCGTTAGTACTGAAGTCGCAGCAAGTTCTTTTTACCGACTTGAGACGGGACGATGGATTCGGCTTCGATTTTCCAGACTCTGGGTGCAGTTTGAAGGTAGACAGATTCCGGACGAGATCGGGAATATACCGGAAGACGCGCCAAACCGTCGCGACACACAGATAGGTGCGAATGTGCAGTTGAATTGGGAATTTAATCCATATCTCACCCTCAACGCCGATTATCAGGTTACCCAGAACCGCACGAATGAGGTAGATCCATTGCTCGATTTCCTTAACTATACGCAGACCATCGCGACTGTCACACTCCGAGGTGAGTATTAAAGGAATTTGTTTCTTTCGTATCGCCAGTCCAGTCTGTTGTTACCGCTTTCCTTTAAATAACTTCAACTTCCCCTCAGATGCCTCCAAGGTATAACACGCCTCAATCGCCTCGGCGACAATTGGGTTGTCTGGCGTATCCCACAGCAATAGATAATCCACATTGTCAGCATAATCACAGAGGCCAATCCTTTCAGGCTCCCAGTGAACAACCTGCACCCACTCCTTCTCTTCCAATGGTGCCTCAAAATCGGCGTTGAACCGGATTGGAAAGTAGTCGAACTGTATTTCATAGTTGCCGAGGTTGATGCCTCCATTGTCAAGGCAGTAGTAATTAGCAGCGTTGACAAAGATACCCACGCGTTTAGAACTGCCCCTCGGATCAAAATGCAGCGGAAGGATAACCTTGTTCTTCCCAACCCGCTGGACAAAGGCGTTAAACTCGCGTATCTCGGCATTGAGATTCCTGAAGAGAATGCCAACATAGAAGATGTTAACGAGCGCGAGGAAGACAACTATGCCTGTGAATACGCGTCTCCATGGAAGATGTTCGAGAACACAGAACCATGCAAATATACCGAGAACTGCCAAAATAGCGAGCCTGTCATTAACCCAACCGCCCGGACCTATAGCGTTTGGCAAGATAAAATAGAGTCCAAAAAGCACACCAGCAAGATAGAGAAACGCCCGCTGTCCAAGGGAACTTTTTTCGGGGTCTTTCCTATTTTGCCAGATTGTCACAGCAGCAAGAAAAACCAAAAGGACGGAGACCGCAACGGAAATCCAATTCGGAGGTTCGGCGTAGGCAACAAGCACGTGCATACCGATAAGGTTATTGAACAGCTCTCCGATCCTTCCAAATCCAAATTCGGGCGGTTCTCCTGCAAGGAGATCAGAGGTAGGAAGGTAGACAAGGATAAGTATGGCTGCAGGTAGCAGAGAACATCCTGTCATCAAAATCCGTTTGAAGTCCCGCTTGAAATGGAACAGTGCCAGCAAGGCGATAGAGAACAGAATGAAAGCATACGAGATGAGGTGCGCAAAGTAGGTAATAACGATAAGCAGGTTGAGCAGAATAATCCGCGTCCTGTTTATCTCATCCTTGTGCTTCCACCAGTACCCGAGTGCGAGGAAAAAGAGCGGCACGCTGACAGCAAAATTGTAGAAACCCATCAGAAAGAGATAATTGTAGATAAAGGTGAAACTCAGTATTACGAGAGGATACCGTCCGCGCTGGACAGCCTCGAGAAAATAGTGGATTGCAAGCGGGAAGAAAATAACATAGAGACTCAGAAAAATCTTCTCAGCAACGAGAGGCGGAAATACGAACATTAACACCGCTAACGAAAAGTGGGAAAGCCAGTTCGGAAAAGGGTACCAGTTAATCTCGTAATAGTCGCGAAACTGATATTCTGCGTTGTTATACTCAGTCAAAATTTGCGAGTTATAAACATGGCTCACCCCATCTTGTGTTGGAAAATAGGGAAACAACCATATTGGCAGCAAATAGACGACAATGAGCGCACCAATCAGAAGCGAACCCTTTTTATGTAGAAGTGTGTGGAATCGGGAAAAGAGTGTCATTGCTTTCCTTTTATTCATTTTGGCGTAACGGGTAGGTTCCTAAAACTTACTGTTAAAAGATGCATCTTGAAATTTTTAGGACTTCAGGTATAATGCTACCATGTTTCCACATTTTGTGAATAGTATTTTTGCATAAAAAGTATATGAGTCGCATCGCACCTTAATAAAATCGGATTTTGGGAATCATTATTCTTTCGAGGTGCGGACTATTGGAGAAAATTTCATGAAGCGAGATGAAGTCAAACGTTTCGTTGAAGAGAACGGCATCGAGTTTTTTCTCTGCTCTTTTGTAGAGATGAGCGGTGCCCCGAAGGCAAAGGTTATTCCATCCACACACCTTGAAGATATGGCAGAAGAAGGCGCAGGTTTCGGTGGCTTCGCTGCAGGCGAGATAGGGCAATACCCCCACGATCCGGAGATGGCAAGTATTCCTGACTTTAACTCGCTGACAATTGTGCCGTGGCGGAAAAACATAGCGTGGGTCGCAGGAGACATGTTTGTCGAAGGCAACGCGTGGCACTACTGTCCGAGAACCATTCTACAACGGCAATTGGAAAAAGCGCGTGAAAAAGGTTACGTCTTCAATGTCGGCATAGAGGCAGAATTCATGCTGTTGAAACAGGATGAGACGGGTTCCTATACCCCATGGGACAAACTGGATACGTTGGATAAACCGTGCTACGATCTCAGGGCACTCCATCGCAATCTTGATACGATGACCACCCTGATTAAATACATGCAGGAATTGGAGTGGGAGCCCTACGCGAATGATCACGAAGACGGAACGTGTCAGTTCGAGGCAAACTGGACCTATTCGGACGCACTGACGACAGCAGATAGGCACACTTTCTTCAAGTGGATGGTCAAAACGCTTGCGGAGGAACGCGGGCTGCTGGCAACGTTTATGCCGAAACCGTTCACCAATTTGACGGGCAATGGGGCACACTTCCACATGAGCCTCTGGGATGAGGAGAACCAGACGAATTTGTTCCTGGATGAGGATGATAGAAATGGCTTGTCTCAACTTGCTTACTATTTTACGGGCGGTATTCTCAAACATGCGAAAGCAGTAACGGGGGTTACGAACCCACTTGTGAACAGCTACAAACGCTTAGTTCGCAGACCCCCGCGTTCCGGTTCGTCATGGGCACCGGTCTACGTCACATACGGAGCAAACA
This sequence comes from Candidatus Poribacteria bacterium, assembly GCA_021295715.1. Classification (NCBI taxonomy): domain Bacteria; phylum Candidatus Poribacteria; species Candidatus Poribacteria bacterium. The sequence continues at coordinate 17,139 of JAGWBV010000061.1, forward strand.
ATCGGACACAGATGATTCGGATTCCAGCACCCGGACGGATTGAGAACCGATTAGGCGATGGCGCGGCGAATCCTTACCTCGCGGCGACGGTTCTGCTTGCAGCTGGTCTGGATGGTATCGAAAATCAGATCGATCCGGGAGCACAGAACGAGGATAACCTTTATGAAGTGCCGGAGGACGAATTGCAACAGCGGGGTATTGGTTCGCTACCTGCGACCCTCGGCGACGCAACAGATGCCCTCGCAAAAGATGAAGTCATCAAGAATGCACTCGGCATGGAATATGCTGATTATTACATTCAGGTTAAACGCGAGGAATGGCGGGACTATCACCTGAGTGTCAGCCAGTGGGAAATTGACAACTACTTGGAGGTTTACTAATACCATTTCTAAAAGTTTATCGGTGTGCGAAATTTACAGCATAAAATTTTGTGTATTGAGTCAAAAACGAAAATCTGTTAGAATTTAGAAAGTAATTCAAGCAGAAAAGGACACCAGTTACTTTCTGCTTTTTGTATTTTGTATAATGTTAAGCTATTTTCACTTTCAGAGGAGAAGTAAATGAAAATCTTTTCAGTAATCACGCTATGTTTGCTTTTATGTGCGGCATTTTCGCACGCTGACTTAATGGAGGGACTTGTTCTATACATGCCTCTTGATGAAGGCTCTGGAACCGTAACACAAGACCTATCTGCAAATGGTTTTGAAGGCGAAGTGCAGGGTGGCGCGAAATGGATTGACGGACAGTTCGGGAAGGCACTTCAATTTGCGGCTGCGGCAGATCACGTCCTCATTGAAGACGATGCCGCCTTTCATCTTGAGGGCGCAATTACACAAGCTGCGTGGGTTCAACTGGATAGGCTGCCGGGAGCACATGCCATTATCTTCGGTACTCGGCAGAGCGGTGCGACTCGACATATCGGTTTCGGTTTCGGTATGAATCCAGCCAACGGCATCAAAGTCTGGACCAACGGTGCAGCCGGTGGATTCAAAGACATTAATGATAATGATACAGAACTGGAAACGGGCAAGTGGTATTATCTCGCCTATACCCACACAGACGATAGCAACGGCTTAGTGGAGATCTATGTAGATGGCGAAGTAACGTACTCGGAGGAATCGGGAAATCCGGTTGCGCCTGCGCAAAATACGAGTGCAGTGACGATCGGTACCTGGGGCGGCGAAGCATGGACTGGGAGCGTTGACGAAGTTCGGCTCTGGAACCGTGCGCTCTCGGCAGACGAGATTAAAGCGACCATGAACCAAGACGCTGAATCCTTCCTGACCCCAGTAGAACCACAAGGTAAACTCGCCACGACCTGGGCGAACATTAAATCGAATAGATAAACTGTAAGCGAATCACCCAATTTTGTGTCTTGAATGGCAATCAGCAATCAGCAGTTAGCAAGAGGAGTCCTTTGTCAAATGAAAATCTCTTTGCTGATGGTTTCCGATTGCTGATTGCTAATAAAAGGGGGTTATCATGAAAACGTTGTTATTTTGCTTGGTTTCCTGTGGCGTAATTTTCGCGCTTTCTATGAACGTTGAGGCGATTCGGAATGACTCAGATCTGATAATCTACTATTCCTTCGACAAAGATGGAAAAGAGGTCGCAGACGACAGTGGTAACGGGTTTGACGGCGAAGTTTCAAATGCGGATTGGAGCAAAGA
>JAGWBV010000062.1:0-59192 GCA_021295715.1 Candidatus Poribacteria bacterium
TGAAGGGATTTTCCCTGTAGGGGCAGTCCCTTGTGGCTGCCCACATCCATCATTTTAGGAGTGACACAGCACTAGTAGAAGGCGCGGTTAGAAAACCGTTCCTACTTGTAAGTTAGTTTCGTTTATAACAGACTTGCCTTCATAGACGCTTGTAATGGGATTTATAAGAATTCACCAAAGGGGTAAAACCGTGGATAAGAAATACCGTATTCAGAACGTTGAGACGATACCGAGTCCATCGCTGGTCGTCTATCTCACACAGGTTCAATATAACATTGACCATGCGATTGCGACCGTCGGTGGAGATGTCTCGAAGCTCAGACCGCATGCGAAGACGCATAAAACCGCAGAGATTATCGCCATGGAGCGGGATGCCGGTATCCTCAAACACAAATGCGCGACCTTGCGGGAAGCGGAAATGTTGGCACAGAATGGTATAGAGGATATTCTGATTGCCTATCAGATGGTAGGACCCAATGTCAACCGTTTTGTTTCCCTGCAGCTACAGTATCCAGATGCCGATTTCAAGGTTATTGTTGACCATCAAGAATCCGTGGCAGCACTCTCATCATCGGCGGCAAAGAACGGTTTGACCGTCAAGGTTATGCTGGACCTAGATGTAGGCATGAACCGCACGGGGATACCGGTTGGTGATGCCGCTGTGGATGTCTATGCACAGATTGAAGCGGCAGAGCGATTGCAACCGTGGGGATTACACGTCTACGATGGGCATATCCACGATGAAGATGTCGCTGATCGGAAAGCATCCTGTGACAAAAGCCTTGTGCAAGTAGAGGAGATGAAGGATAGGCTTGCTGCTAAAGGGCTTGAAGTGCCATTGGTTGTGATGGGTGGCACACCGACCTTCCCTATCTATGCGGAGACGCCGGGTGTGGAGGTGTCCCCTGGCACTTTCGTTTTTCATGATCACGGCTACACGACTCTCTTTCCCGATCTTGGATTTACCCCTGCCGCACTGCTCCTAAGCCGTGTGATTAGTATTCCGACGCCGCATAGGATTACGCTCGATTTGGGACATAAAGCCATCGCCGCGGATCCTGATGGTGTGCGTGGAATCGTTTTGAATGTTGACGGTGCTGAGGTGGACAAACAGCACGAGGAGCATTGGGCAATTAACGTTCCTGACAGCACACCGATGCACATGGGGCAAGAAATCTACGTCTGTCCGACACATATCTGTCCGTGTGTTGCCTTACATCCTTTTTATTATCTCGTAGATGCCGATGGGTATTGTCGCGGGACATGGGAGGTCACAGCACGCAATCGAACTTTTTAATTTATGGTCTCTTGGACCGCTCTCCATTTCATTACGAGCGGGTTTCTGGTCAGGACGCAGATGAAATAAGGATATGTGCAGCATAGCATTAGAAACCAAATCACTTATCCGCAAGGTATAACTAAAAAACCCTCAGGGCCAAGGGAAGAAGGGTGCGGGGACATTCGCGCCCCAACTGATGAGCGTCCATAGAACCGCCATGCCGAATTCCCCGAAGACCATACCTAAAAAGAAGGGTCGGAGTCGCTGATATTGTCGGATGCCGCTGTAACGGAGGAGCGGCGTTTTAATACCCCACGCGATGAAAACGGGAAACCAGAACACAATCAGGGTCCACGAAGCCGAGAGTGCATATCCAAGCGGATGGAGGGGCCACCACCAATATAGCATCCTCAAGATGACTAAGCCTGTTGTTACGAACGCGCCAATGCCAAAAAAGAATCCGCCTGTTGTGCGGAGGTCGGTTCCTAATCCTTCCATCGCTGCGACATTGTCCTGAAATGCCCAGAGCGGATTGCCGCGATACGTGTAGCTATACATGTAATTTGCACCGTGGGTATAGGGAAGCCATAAATGGATGACTGCTGCACACAGAAATGCGAGTGTGCTTCCTAACACAAATACGCCGACTAACGAACGGTAAGACATTCCCACCCGATCCCTAATTTTCAATCCGTCTAAAAAACCTGTGAGGATGAGTCCGCGCTGATCGCGTGTGAAAATTGCATCGAGGAATGACAACGCAGTGAGACTCTGCGCGCCCAGTACCGCTTTGGTTGAGATGAGTTGATAAAGGTCCAGGGGTCGGAACGATGTTTCTGTCATGAGCAGTCCACCTTCCGCTGTGCTACGTGCCATCACCACAGCAACAATGCAGATGTAAACCAGTATCTCGAACGCCGCGAAGCCTAAATTCAGTCCTGCCGTATAGCACCACCCGATCGCGAGAATCAAACTGATAATGAGTCCCCAAACTGCCGTGCGGTAAGGCAAAAGTTCCGTCGTGTCATCTGGCTTCGTTGCAGTAAAGGCGCGACGAAACACCTGCCGAAAGTGTGGAAATCCCATATAAATAAACGAAATTACGAGTACAATATAGGCTCCAGCAACTTGGTAACCGATATAGAGTCGGGTAGGGTAGAGTGGCATCGTGCTGACTCGCCAACCGAACATTGCGGCGACAACATCTTGGAACCGCGTGAGTAGAAAGAAGAACCATAAACTGAAAAGGAGTTGGGTCGGGAGGAGATAAAAGAACCCGACCGCCGCGAAGGACAGAAAGATGGGTGTGTACACCATAGCGTTGAAGGGGCGTTCTGTGAAGTATTGGTTGAGGATGTACCTTAGCGGTAAGTTCGGGATTTGGGGCCAGATTTCATGAAGTCCGTTCAACGTAAAGATGAGAGCGGGCACCGCGAACCCCAGCCACATCAGGCGATTCCGAAGAAAGCCGCGTCCCTCGTGTACAAACTCAAGCGGCAATGAGACTAACGGAAATGTGAGTTTCTCGTTTTCAATCCACTGTTTCCGGAGGATTGCTGCTAAGCAGAGAAACGCCGTGAACACCAAAAAGACGAGCACACCCCAGACACATAGCGGTTCTATCCATGCGCGCCACGGAATACTATCGCCTGTTTGTATGCCCTCATAGAAACTGATAGCGATAGGGGCTTGTCCTTTTTGTTCGGGTGAAAACGGAATCAACCAAGGCTTGATGTGTGGAAAAAAGAGGGTGTCCCAACTGTTGGTTTCGTTGGTAAAGTAGTTGATGGCAATGAGGGCGGGGATGAGTTTTTCCATGACACCGCGCGATGAAATCATCGATGCGACGAGCATCATGCAGTAAATGCACATCAATTCGCGCGGGGACAACCCAAATCGGTTATTCAGTCTTTCAAGCAACCGATTCCCTAATACCAGAAAAAAGAAAAGTCCAATAACCGCAGGGGGCAGCTGCAGAAACCCGATTTGGATGTAGGTAATTACTAATTCGGCATAGGAGACGATGCAACATATAACGATAACGAAGCAGGTACCGAGCAGGAAAGAACGTCCTGAGAGACGATTTTCGTTTATAGGAAGCAATATTGCACTGTCCCCTGTGAAATTTGATAGAGTTTATCACGATGTCCTGAATTTGTCAAATGCAACTTAACAAGATTGCTGCATCATAATAGGCTACAATACTTGTGTCTTTAAGAAAAAATGCCATAAGTTTATTTTTTTGTAACCAGTTCATGAATAGAAACGTTGTTAAAAACATGACTAATTCTATTTCTTTATGGACTGAAGCAATGCGGAATGGATCACTTCAATCCTTTGCTAAAATTAATCCCCTTGTTGGGTTACCTCCGAAAACTTTGCGTTTGTATAGTGTGTTAGGGGTTATGAAAAAGGAATATTGTTCTGGTGAAGAACCGGGATGGTTCCGTGTCCCAGCATCCGACCAGCGTCTTAAGAATATTGGGTTCTCTAAGCGAGGTCTTAGGAACGCGTTGCAGGAGCTGGTCGAGGTGGATTTGTTACAAATCCGCACAGAACAAGGTAAACGGTTATACCACCTGAAGTAGCATGCAAACGCGCGAATCTGCTTTAAAAATCCCGCGATTGGTTCTTGCATCTGCGTCACCTCGCCGTTCTGCTTTATTATCCCAGATTGGCATCACGTTTGAGGTGCGTCCGAGTGATATTGTGGAACCACCCCCCAACGTCCATTTGAATAATCCAGCCAGTGAAGTAACACAGAAACTTGCCTTGCTGAAGGCAATAGATGTTGCACAGCACTTTAATAACACTCTAATTATCGGCGCGGATACTTTGGTATCGTTGGAGGGGAAACTGCTCGGTAAACCGACCGACGATACAGACGCTTTCGAGATGTTGACACACCTGAGTGGCACATGCCATGAGGTTGTTACAGGTGTAGCCTTGGTGGACGCGCGGACAGGACGCGAAACCGTCTGGGCAGAAACAACACAGGTTTACTTTCGGGAGTTGCATAGTACCGAAATAAACGCCTATATTGCGAGCGGGGAAACATCAGATAAAGCGGGCGCGTATGGAATCCAAGGACGGGGCGCAGCGTTCGTTCGACGCATTGAGGGATGCTACTTTAATGTCGTTGGACTTCCATTAGCGAGCCTCGTTGAACACCTATCCACTTTTCAATTTTTCTAATTATTAGGTTTTTGCCCTACTGCGAGACCGTAATGAAATGGAGGGCGGATTTAAGAAACGCAGGTGAAAGATTCAGATTCATGTTGTTTCTCCGCAAGGTATAATTAAAAAACATTATACGCCTGCTGAGGGCTACACTGAAGTTGTAACCCCCGGCGAAATAGGCATCACGAAACTCCATTTCGGAATTCTTAATCTCACCCCCGAAGCGACCTTTTTTGACCATTCTGATGATACTGAAGTCGCATTGATTGCGTTAGGCGGGCATTGCACCTTGCTGGTCGGACATAACGGAAACAAAGCGTATGGGGTTTTGGGCGAGCGTCCGGACGTTTTTCACGGTGAGGCGTGTGTAGCGCATATTCCGCATCACACCACTTATGAGGTTCTCGCAGGCGAAGCGGGAATAGAAGTCGCAGTTTGCAAAGTTCTATCATACGCCGAATCCGCTGCGATTATTTTGGAGGCAGGGGAGACCGTAGATGAAAGTGAGACGCACCTCAGGATATGGGAAACCGACTTATCGGGGGAGGTAGATGTAGAGACATGGGATGCGAACGTGATGCTTTCGGGAGAGGAAGCAATCTGTCTGCACAGGTTCCGAGATGCCGATGGCGTTGCGACTTTCGATATCACGCGCACCGTAGAGACGGTACGCGTGCGATTGTATCACAATGATATATTAGCGGTTCCAGAGCAGGATACCATTGCGGCATTAGATTCCGAAGGGGTTGGCTACCAGTTGTGGGTGCAGCCAGATTTCTAAGGAGCGCAAATACCTACAGTGCTAAAATAGACGCAGTGCTACTCACCTTCGATGAGTTCACCGCCCTTCTTCAGGAAAGCGACAGCACTCCGTGAGATTTGGACCTTTACCTCTTGGCTATTCATTTCACCAACCGAGATGAGAATAATATTCTTATCATTGCTAAGGCCAAGAATTTTGCCGTGTAACCCGCCATTCGTTACGATTTCATCGCCTTTGGTCAGATTCTCCAGCATATTCTGATGTTTTTTACGTTTGGCTTGTTCCGGACGCCATAACAAAAAGTACATGATAGCACCCATCGCGATGAACGGAACAAGCAAACCTGTTATTTGATCCATGAAGTTTCTCCTTTTCTTTTGACGTAGTTTGCACGTCAAAACTTGCTGTTAAAAAATCAAAGAATTAGCATGGCATCGCCATAGCTATAAAAACGGTAGTTATGTTGGAGTGCCTCTTGGTAAGCCTGCTGAATCAGTTCCGTTCCAGCAAAGGCACTCACGAGCATAAGTAAAGTTGATTTGGGTAGATGGAAGTTCGTGACCAACGCATCTACCGCATTAAATCGGTGCCCGGGATAAATAAAAAGTTCACTGTGTCCGCTATAAGGATGAATGGTGCCTGTCGTGGCTGCGGTTTCCAAGGACCGCACGACTGTGGTGCCGATAGCAACGATTTTCCTTCCCGCCTCCCGCGCTGTGCGGATCCGGTTCGCTTCTATTTCGGAGAGGTGGATATATTCGGCATGCATCTTATGGGTTTGAATATTTTCCACTTTCACCGGTTGGAACGTTCCAGGTCCAACATGTAGCGTTAGCATTGCTGTTTCTATCCCGCTTTTTTTTAATTCCTCCAATAATTCTTGTGTAAAGTGTAAACCTGCCGTAGGAGCTGCGATTGCGCCTTCGGTGGCGGCGTAGACTGACTGATAGCGAACCTTATCTTCAGGAGTCGGTGGACGGCGAATATAAGGTGGCAAAGGCATCATACCCACATCTGTCAGAATAGTCGAGAACTCGCCGATATAGTCGAAACGGACGATACAGTGTCCGTCATCCGGTTTCGCGAGCACCTCTGCTGTTAGGGCAGCGTTACCAAAGACGACCTGTGTGCCGATTCGGAGACTCCGCCGCGGTTTGGCGAGTGCCTCCCATGTGTCCGACTCTTTTTCGCGGATGAGAAGGAGTTCTATCTTTCCGCCGGTTCCGCTTTTTCTACCGATTAACCGTGCCGGAATGACCTTCGTGTCGTTTAGGACTAACAACGCATCGTTGGGTAAGTATTTCCCAATCTGTGAAAACCGAGTATGGTAAAAAGCACAAGTGTTGCGGTCAACTACCAAGAGTCGTGACCCATCCCGCTGTTGAAGTGGACTTTGCGCGATCCGATCAGGCGGTAGATGGTAGTCGAAATCTGTGAGTTTCATATTGCGAATTATGAGTTTCTGGACATCGTTCTGCTCCGTTGAAAAAGCCATCAGCGGTCAGCAATAGGTGCTAACTTCGACAGAAATCTCTTTACTGACGGCTGACAGCTGAAAGCCGATTGCCATTAATAGAACAGTGAGGGTTGGGATGCTACGGGATAGTTGAAATATTCATGAGCGGTATCGGTTGCGATGCGTCCGCCCGGCGTTAGCATCAAAAATCCCTCTTTAATGTAGTAAGGTTCGTAAACCTCTGCGATAGTGCGTTCGTCTTCACTCAGAGCCACAGCGAGTGCCTTCAGTCCCGCACGTCCATTGAATTTTTCAATGAGCGTTTGAAAATAAGCGTAGTCTTGTCTGTTTAATCCGCGTTCATCGATGTCAAAGAATTTGAGTGCCTCTTCCACAACCTCAAGCGACAGAGAGCCGTCTGCTTCGACTTGGGCATAGTCCCTGACGTTAGCAAGCAGTTTATTTGCGATTCGCATCGTGCCACGCGAGCGGCACGCTAATGTGTATTCCGCATTTTCGTCGATATTGATGTTGAGTTTTGCGCTGTTAATCCGAATCGCTTGTTGGATGTCTTCTGGTTCGTAGTAATCGAGATGGATACGGATGCCGAATCTATCGCGAAAGGGTCCCGTCAGCAAGCCTTCACGTGTGGTCGCACCAACGAGTGTGAATTGCTTAAGCGGCATCTGCACGACATCCGATGCGGGACCTTGACCGATGGCTAAATCCAAGTGATAATCTTCCATCGCAGGGTAGAGCAGTTCTTGAACATACCCTTTCATCCGGTGGATTTCATCAATAAACAGAATATCGCCTTGATCAAGGTTCATCAAGGTTGAGGCGAGGTCGAGTTTCTCCATGACGGGACCGATCGCCTGTTTATAGTGAGTCTGAATTTCATTGGCGATGATCCGCGCAAGTGTGGTCTTCCCAAGTCCCGGTGGACCCACAAGCAACACATGCTCAAGTGCGTCCCCGCGCTTTTTGGCGGCTTCAATATGGATACGGAGCTGCTCTTTCGCTTTTTCCTGTCCGATGAACTCGCTGAGTGTTTCCGGACGGAGGCTGTATCCAAAATCGTCGTCTTCTTCTGCCAAATCTTGCATCCGGTCGAAATCTGGTATTTCGTGGTTATCCATTTTTGGGTCCTAACACGGGAGTTTCAATATAAGTAACAATCAACTTTCAGTACAAGGGCGTGAAGGTTGTAAAACAAACGTCCCTACTATAAGATCTACTGACTGCCGACTGCCGACGACTGATAGCCATTAAAAGACTAATTTCGAATATATCGAAGTGCTTGCGCGATGAGATTTTCTCGTTGCGCAGACTCGCCGAGAACTTGTTGTGCCTTCTCGATGGCTTGTTCTGCTTCAAGTTCCGATGCACCAAGGGTATTGACGAGGATTTGGAGTGCCTCTGCCGCTGGAGCACCCACGGGTTTTCCGGGGTCACTATCACCTTCGAGTTTCAATTTCATAATGTTCTTTCTGAGTTTACTGATGATGACTTGGGCGAGGTCTTTGCCTAAACGTGGAACCCGCATGAGGGTCGTCGCATCGCCACGGTGGACGGCGCGTTGGAATTGTGAAGGTGATAGCCGAGCGACGATGTTTTGTGCAAGGGCGGGTCCTACACCGGAGACCGTCAGTGCCAATTCAAAGACTTTGAGCCCGTCCTTTGAGGTGAACCCGAAGAGCGTAATTTTGTTGTCCCGGTTTTGATGATAGTAGGTATAGAGCGTAACAGTATCGCCTATAGGGGGTAAATCCGTTACAATTCTCGCTGGCACATCGATCATATATCCAATGCCGTTTACATCTACAATAACCTGTGTTGTTTCCTTATCTACGAGAACCCCTTTGATATAAGAAATCATATTTTAATTTGCCCTTTGCATATATTTTTCACGGAGTTGAAGGACTTTATAGGAACGGGCATGGCAGAGTGCAAGCGCGAGGGCATCTGCTGCGTGATCAGGACGAGGCGGTTCCTTGAGTTTCAGCAGTGCTTGTGTCATCTTCTCCATCTGCGATTTTGTGGCTTTTCCGTAACCCACAACCGCCTGTTTAACTTGCGTCGGTGTATATACAGTAACGGGGCAGTCCGCGTTCGCGGCTGCGAGTTTCACGATACCTTTAACTTCACCGACGACGAACGCACTGCTTACATTTTTGCTAAAAAAGATATCCTCAAGCACTATACTCTCGATAGCGAATTTGGCAATCAGATCGGTTACGGTATCATAAATTTGTTTCAACCGTAACTCCGATGCTGTTTTTGGGCTGGTGCTAATGTTTCCGAAACCCCGAGAAATTAAACGATTCGCGTGTGCTTCAACCACGCCGTATCCAGTATTCGCAATGCCTGGGTCAATGCCAAGAATTTTTTTAATTTTCCTTTCGGTTCGGTGAGGTGGGTTTTGCATGGGTTATGCTGCAGCTTCTAAAAGGTTATCGGGGATATCGAAATTGGCGTAGACTTTCTGGACATCATCGAGTTCGTCGAGAGCATCCATGAGACGTAGCATCCGTTCCGCTTCTTTTCCATCAAGTTTCACGGTGTTTTGTGGAATCATACTAATTTCAGCGAGTTGAATTTCAGCAGATGTTTCTTGAACTGCCGTTAAAACGCTATCGAACATCTCAAAGGGTGTGACAATTTCCATACCTGTTTCGGAGGCGGTTACATCTTCGGCACCGGCTTCAACCGAGATAAGGAACAGTTCTTCTTCATCAATACTCTCAGGCGTAACAACGATCAATCCACATTTATCAAAGCCCCATGCGACACATCCCCGCTCTCCGATTCTTCCTTCATGTTTGCTGAAAGCGTGTCGAATGTCTGCGACCGCCCGATTGCGGTTGTCGGTCAAGACTTCTATCATGATTGCGACACCCCCGGGTCCGTAACCTTCATAAAGGATTTCCTCGTAGGTTTCACCCTCCAATTCACCGGTGCCTCGAAGGACGGCTTTCTCAATGTTATCGTTAGGGACGTTGCTTGATTTTGCTGCTGCAATTGCGGTGCGGAGCCGTGGATTCATGTCCACATCCCCGCCACCAACGCGCGCTGCTGCGGTAATTTCTTTCACCGACTTTGAGAAGAGTTTGCCGCGTCTGGAATCGTTTGCTGCTTTTTTATGTTTGATTGTTGACCATTTAGAATGTCCTGACATAGCCTATGTCCTTTCTGTTTCTGATTGAATTAGCATAACATAAAATGAAAAAAGATGAAACTAAAATCTGCACTGCGCAAGGCGTTAAAATCGCATCGAACCTACCACGTGATTTAACGCCTTGCGAATCATTAAAAAATTGGACAAAACTCGAAACCTGTGCTAAACTTGTTACATCCTTCGTTTAAGGAGTTTATATAGGTTGCTATGTTACCTTTTATTTTGAAAATCGCGGACCAACCGGTAGAGCGTTTGCAGCGTATCAATGATGAAAACCAGTCTATTGATGTTGATGTGCAAGCCGAGCTTTACTCGCGGGAAATAGACCGTGCCGATAGGGAGCAGACAGCACAACCTCGGCGGTTAAGCCAGTTAATCTTGGACGAAGCCACTGAGAACGCTTATGCAGCGTTTACCGGATTCCTCCGGGATAGTGCGGAGTCGGCAGCGTTTCTGCCGTTTGAACGTCTTTCTCAACATCCGTGTCGGCAATATGCCTTGATTCTTTCCGCGTCCTCTTCTCATGAACTCTTTGAAATCTGCCAGATGCAACCTGATACAAGTCCTTCTATCCTGCACTACGGAGGCTATGAGATAGCAATCAAACCGCGCAGATACATTTTGGATACCGCTGCTTATTTGGTAGCACCGGATAAATATACACTTTTTATTCGACAGGTACGGGAAGACGACACAATTCGGGTCTACCGTAGCGATTTTATCAATCTCACTCGCAATTCACCACCACCGTTTAAACTGGATACCCGCGATATAATTGAAAATGTACAATTGGAACTCGTGGGAGAACAGGGACAGGCTTTGCCGATAGAGCAATTGCTCATGTTTCCACCGAGTACCGAAGAGGCAGACGCTCTGAGCCTTAGAAAGTGTCCAGAATGTGGGGGGCGTGTGCGCCAACTCGGCAGAGAAGGCATTTTTTGCCTTGAGTGTGATTGGGATAACCTACCGCCCCTGAAACATCCACGGTAATGGGACACCGGAGCGTGGACTCAAATTTGCTGGATTTATCGAGGGTAGAGTGGCGCGCCTACCCATTCGCTTCTGCAGTAAAGATGGACGTTCCTGTTTTCTAACTTTGCCCCCCAAGTTTCGCCATATACAAAATGAATACCGTGTTCCCAACAGCGAGCACTGCGCCGACGACGGTTTGGAGAAGTGTGTGTCGTTTTCGGTAAACCCGCGCCCAGGCAATCAGCGGAGTCAACAGAAATAGCCAGCCGAATTGTGGGTGCACGAGCATGACGAGAACAGTAACACATCCCGTAGCAACACTGCTGTGAAAGCTTATTTTCCACATCGGGGTAATTGCGGAAAAAATAAGACTGTTTACAATATAAGCAACGCCTGCCCAGACGATTTCCCGTGCCGCACCGAGCTGATGCAGGAGGACAGTCCCTACAACCATACTCATAACTGTGCAGCATAAAGGGAGGAGTCGTTCTTCCCTGTTATGCAAGTGTAGATTGCTTACTTTAGCATACCGAGCCATCACGGCGATTGATAATACCGGTAGCACGGTAACAAATAGGACAACAATTGCCAACCAGCGGAGTGCGTTTTGGGGAGCCGCATGTTTTTGGATAACACCAACAGCAGTTGCAATTGGAACCAAAAATGGGCTGAAGAGAACAGAAGTACCCCACGCGATGCGCGCCGGAATTGTTGATAAATCGCTACGCTCCATCAATTAATTTGACGTTTCCAAATTTTTGAAGAAATCAATTAAGTCCGCACCGTGTGTGCTTGCGTTGACCTCTTTATCAATTTCAAGAATCTTCCCTGTTTTATCAATGATAACAGCCAACCGTTGAATCTTTCCATCTGGGGCATCCGTCGCACCAAAGAGGAGGGCGAGGTTACGTTCGGTGTCTACCAAAAGTGGGAAATTCAGCTGATTTTCTTCCGAAAATTTTTGGTGGGAATCCGCATCGTTCGACGTAATCCCAAAAATCTGTGCATCGTATTTCTCAAAATGACTCGACTCATCACGGAGTGAGCAAACTTGAGCCGTTCAGCCACGTCCAAAATCGCGTGGATAGAAGGCTAATACGACATTCTTTTCCTGATGCAATTCGCTGAGTTGGTGCGTTTTACCGGTCCCATCGGTTGCAATAAAGTCTGGAGCACGTTGCCCAACCTCTATGCTTGGTAAGACTTCCTTAAGCAGTGCGGCGACATCTGCCCCGTGCGTTTTGACATTGACATCTGTATCAATCGCTCGAATGTATCCCGCTTTATCAATGATGAAAGTTGCCCGTTTTGAGGCATTGAAACTTTCAATGATACCACTATACTGGTTGCTTACCTCAAATTCGGTATCGGCTAAAAGTGAAAATCCGAATTTCTGTTCTGCCCGAAACCGCTTGTGCGATTCAACAGAATCAACACTGACGCCGAAAAGGACACTTCCTGTCGCTTCTATCTCGCTCAAATTATCCCGGAGCGAGCAAAGTTCAGTCGTTCATCCACCTGTAAAATCTTTTGGATAGAAAGCGAGGACGATATTCTTTTTTCCTAAATAGTCGCTGAGACTCCGCTCAACGCCTTCCTCATCTTTCAGTGTGAAATCGGGGGCGACCATGCCCACTTTTAGTGTGTTTGGCGTTGTCACTGCTTCCTCCCCTGAAGCTGCTGGAATTAAAATCGCTGTTATAAGAATAACAGCCCAGACGCTTGCATTCAGCCGCGTGTGAAACATCGCGTTATGCCTCCGTTAAATACATTAGTTAATGAAATTATACGCTATTTTGCTATAGATGTCAAGTAAATTTGCGTTTAGCATGCCACTGATTTTGGCTTCGAGGATGGCTTGATTTCAGTCGGAAATGATACCTTTTTCTTCAAGCCATGTCTTCAGGGGCACGTCCGCATCTTTGGGGGAAAAATGCCCATTTGCGGTGGTGCCACCGCCAAGTAACTGCTGTCGGATCGGATCGTTCCGCTCAAACATTTCTGCAGGTATGGTCATATCGTCCTTACTCCGTAGCCACCGGTAGCCGTATCCGTAAAAGAGTCCCTTTCGGGTGATGTCTGAATCGTTTTCGCTGCGGGCATGCCATATCCGTCGATCGAAGAAAACCGCGTCCCCAGGCTTGCAGCAGACTGGCGTTGCACCGTCCGGCATCGAACCGTCCTCTGGTCGATTGAGTTTATCCCAGAGGTGGCTTCCGGGGATGACATAGAAATTTCCGCGCCCGATTTCGGAGCAGTCCGATAGCCAGTAGACAACCTTTATGGAAAGGCGAGGTCGCGGTGAACTTTCGATCTCAAAGTTGACGCGTCCACTGTCCTGATGCCAACCGAGTGGAGCAGATTTACCACGAACTTTATCGGGACGCGGCGGTGTGATGATGAAATGGCTGTGATAGGAGTAAATATTCCATCCCAAGATTCCCCAGACCTTCGGAAACGTTTTATACCAATCCAAAATATTCACGAAAGCTTGGTCTGTGCCGAGAAAATTCGGGTAGAAGAAGTTGTTATGTGCAGTAAGTTGGCTCTTGCTGTATGGATCGTAACCAGTGTCGAGATGGTTCTGGTAGATGTTGTCTACCTTTGTTTCAAGCCGTTCGACAAGATCCGGTGGAAGCGCGTCTGCAACAGTAAAATATCCGTTTTCGTTCAGTTCGCGAAGTTGCTCGTCAGTAATCTGATGTTGTAGATGGCGTTCGTCAAGCATAGGTTAAGTCTCCAATGTGTGATGTTTATCCAAGGGCACGAATCGGTTAATCCGGTAGGGGACCCTCTATCTGGTCAACAAAACGAATAGAATTTATAACATCACGGAGGTCTGTGAGCGGGACTTGCCGGTTGCGGACGCTATCGACGAAATGGCGATGCATCGTCAACACGCCTTCGTAGTTGGGGGTGTCACGCTCGTCCACACCGTCAACTTCCCAACCTCCCATCACACTTCTATTGTTGTCCTCATAAATTTCGATTTCTTCTGGGATTTTCATGTAACAGCCGATGCCGACGCCGTGCAATTCGGAGCGCAGCACGCGTCCACCGGAGGCACGACTTCCAAAGAGCACACCTGTAACGTTGTTATCGAAACGGACGAAGGCGGTGTAGAAGTTGCGTTGTTCCGCATCAAATGTGTCACGATGTGCCGTAACTTCCACCGGCTCACCACCTGCCATATAACGGAGTAGATCGACGACGTGGCAGACATCGTTCCAAAGTGTTGTCGTGAATTCTCGGTTTCCCCCGAGCATTTGCTTGTTAAAGGTGGTGACGGCTAAGGTAACAGGTCCCTTTTCTGCGACGCGTCGCATCGCTTCGCGCGTAACAGCCGCAAATCTACGCTGGAACCCTACCATGCAGTAGACATCGTTAGCAACTGCCGCCTCAAGAAGTTGTTGCGTTTCATCGCTATTCGCACCCGGTGGTTTCTCAATGAACAAATGCTTGCCGGCATTGAGGCAATCCAGAGCGGGTTGCAAAATCCACTTCTCGTTCATCACGCAATAAACGACATCTAAGTCTAAGGTGTCCAGCATCTTCCGGTGGTCTGTGAAGGTGTGTGGAAACTCATATTTCTGGGCGACCTGTGCGAGTTTCTCCTCGTCCAGTTCACAGGCTCCGAGCATCTCGACATCATCTTCCAACCGATTTACGTTTGGATAATGTGCGCCTTGACTGCGGCCCCCTGCCCCGATAAATCCTGCTTTAAGCATTATGACTACTCCTTCGTCTCCGTGTTCGCTAAATTTTGTATGTGGGAGTATTCGTACTTTAGCACAAGGTTCAATTGATTGCAAGAAAATTTTTTAGACCTGTGCCCCTCAATTGTAAACACAAAATGTGCCGTCTGCGTTTGTAATTCTAACTGGAAATTGCTCATGTATCAATCGAAAAGTTTGATTCTCTCGAGCTTTTGTGGTATTCTTAAACTACATTTCTCTGTTTGCAGAGTAGTTTGAGATGAATCAATTGATAAGGAGAGACTCATGCCAGTTTTTGACGCAGAAGCCTTAGAATTTTGGGAAGAGAATGGTTACGTCGTTGTCCCTAAGGCGGTGCCGCTTGAGAATTGCCGCTCAGCCGAACAAGCCGTCTGGGATTTTCTTGAAATGGACCGCGAGGATCCCGAGAGTTGGTATCCCGATCCACCGCGGCGGAGTATCATGGTGGAAATTTATCAGCACCAAGCGTTGTGGGACAATCGCCAATACCCTCGCGTGCATCAGGCGTTCTCTGAAATTTGGGAAACGGAGAAACTCTGGGTGAGTTTTGATCGGGCGAGTATGAACCCACCTGAACGTCCAGATTATAAGTTCACCGGTCCGTATTTGCATTGGGATATGTCGTTGGACGATATGCCGGTGCGCTTAAAGGTACAAGGCGTTTTGTATCTGGCGGATACTCCTGGAAATCAAGGGGCATTCACCTGTATTCCGGGTTTTCATCGGAAATTAGAAAAATGGTTGAACGACTTACCTGATGACGCGAACCCACGGGAAGTTGTGCGAGACTATCAAGCGGAGGCGGTTCCAATCGCAGGGAAAGCCGGAGATCTGGTGATCTGGCATAGCGCATTGCCGCACGGCAGTAGTCCGAACTCCGCTACGCGTCCCCGAATGGCGCAATACATCACGATGTCCCCGGCACCAACGAACGGTAATCCTGAATCCCGGATTACCGGATGGCGTGAACGTTTAACGGGACTCGGAAGAGAGACAAAAGAGAAGGAGCACTATCACGGTAAAACAGCCGAGTTGACCCCTTTAGGGGAAAAGCTGCTTGGGCTTGAATCGTGGGGGGCTTAAATACAGTAGCGGCCTCTTGCTTCGCTGGCGAGGTTTCCTAACCTCGCCAACTGTAAATGTGTATAGGTAATTAGGGGCTTTACGATAATAGATAGGGTGGGTTTCTGAACCCACCTCACTGGTGTGCAGCTGGTGCATAACGGAGGTTCCGCTCATGACGGATTTGTTAGCAGCACGCGCACAGATGGCGATGTCCCTCGCGTTTCACATTATCTTTGCTGTCATCGGTATAGCGATGCCGTTGCTGATGGTAATTGCCGAGGGGTTCTGGCTCAGAACGCGAGAAGAGGTCTACCTGACGCTTGCGAAGCGGTGGGCAAAGGGTACTGCGATTATGTTCGCTGTTGGAGCAGTCTCTGGCACCGTTTTGTCTTTCGAGCTTGGTTTGTTGTGGCCCAATTTCATGGCTTACGCCGGTCCGATTATCGGCATGCCGTTCTCGTTGGAGGGATTTGCATTTTTCCTTGAAGCAATCTTCTTGGGGCTTTATCTCTACGGTTGGGACCGTATCCCAAAATATGCACACTGGTTTGCCGGTGTGATGGTGCTACTCGGTGGCACCTTGTCCGGTATCTTCGTTGTCACCGCGAACGCATGGATGAACACGCCTACCGGATTTTCGGTTGTCAATGGTGAGGTAACGAATGTCGATCCGATTGCGGCAATGTTGAATCCTTCGTCATTCAGCCAAGCACTTCACATGACCATCGCTGCCTTTCTGGCGGTTGGGTTCGCTGTGGCTGGCATCCACGCCCATTTTCTGCAGCGCGATCCTGACAACCTTTTCCATCGCCGAGCGTTCGCTATTGCCTTGAGTGTTGGCGGTGTATTCGCACTTCTCCAACCGATTTCGGGTGACATCAGTGCCAAGAAACTTGCGAAATACCAACCTGTCAAACTCGCGGCGATGGAAGCGCAGTGGGAAACCGAACGCGGCGCGCCCTTACGCATCGGGGGTATTCCGAACGAAGACACTGAAGAAACTCGGTATGCCATTGAAATCCCAAAGGCACTCAGTTTTCTTGCGCATTCCGACTTCAATGCTGAGATTATGGGACTCAAAGCAGTGCCACGCGAAGATCGTCCGCCAGTGGCAATCGTCCATTTTGCATTTCAGATTATGGTTGCGTGTGGAATCGTTCTGATTATCGTTGGTGTTCTCGGTGGCTGGCTCGCGTGGAAACACAAAAGCCTGCCGGACCAACGCTGGTATCTGCGGTTGGTCACGCTCTGCACACCGCTTGGATTTATTGCGATCGAAGCCGGATGGACGGTCACGGAAGTCGGGCGACAACCGTGGATTATCTATAATTACATGCGCACAGCAGAGGCGGTAACCCCAATGCCGAACCTTGTTGTGCCTTTTATCGCTTTTACAGTACTTTACATTTTCCTCTCAATTATTGTTGTTATCCTATTACGTCGTCAGATATTTTTAAACTAACGCTAAGCGTTAAATAATGTGTTACTGATAGTTGACAGCCGATAGTCAGTACTATGTTAACTCTTGAATTTTGCATCGCATGCGTGATGCTTATCTCCCTGATTATCTATATGCTGACGGGTGGTGCTGACTTTGGCGGTGGCATCTGGGACCTATTTGCGACAGGTCGCCGTGCGAAGGCGCAACGGTCGCTTATCGCACAGGCTATTGCACCGATCTGGGAAGCAAACCACGTCTGGTTGATTGTGATTGTCGTTCTGCTTTTCGTGGCGTTCCCTGTCGCATTCGCAGCAATTAGCACGGCTTTGCATATTCCGCTGACGTTAATGCTTATCGGTATTGTGCTTCGCGGCACGGCGTTTGTGTTTCGCACCTATGATGTTCAATCGGATACAACACATCGCCGTTGGAGTCGGGTATTTGCCGTTGCGAGTGTCATCACTCCTGTGATGTTAGGGGTTACGTTAGGCGCGGTTGCGTCCGGCACGATTCACGTTGATGTGGAAAGTGGACAGGTAGAGACCGATTTCATCTCGGCGTGGTTTGCGCCCTTCCCCTTTGCGATCGGTTTTTTCGCCTTGACGCTGTGTGCTTTGCTTGCATCGGTGTATCTCACCCTTGAGACCGAAGATCCGGCGTTACGGGAAGATTTTCGGCGACGCGCCCTCATCGCGGCAGTGAGTGTTGGCGCGATGGCCGGACTAAGTTTTCTCTTATCTGCTGACGGAGCACCCGCCATTCGACGTGGACTCGGTAGCGCGCCATGGTCAATCCCTTTTCAAATTTTGACGGGCGCGGTTGCATTGTGGGCGATCTGGACAATTTGGAAACGTCAATTTCGACGTGCGTGTATCCTCGTTCCGATACAGGTTACACTCATCGTTTCCGGTTGGGGATTGGCACAGTATCCGTATCTCGTCACGCCGGACTTAACCTTTTCAAATACAGCCGCTCCGGATGCCGTGCTGCGTCCATTGCTGATTGTGCTGGTTGCAGGTGGGGTCTTGTTGGTGCCTGCGTTCTGGTATCTCTACGCCGTATTTAAGGGCACTACGCGGAAGACAACATGAGGGCAACGCAGGTTGATACCTCTCCAAAAACCTAAGATCAGTAGTAGATTCATGCAAAGGGACTCTGGTTCATCTCCTCTCTTGCGAAAGGAGAGCTTATGCACAATACAATCATTTATAGGTACTGGCAACCCGGCGATGATGACGCGATCTTGGCGTTTCGACCGAATATCAACGAAAATTGGTTCCGGCATAAGTTTGACGATGAGGACCTTGAACCTGAAGGGATTCGTTTGGCATTTCTCGGTGAAAGACTTGTTGGACATGTAATGGGTGAACGCACGACACTCTGTATAGAAGGAAAGGTCCAGAAATTCGGAGAGGTTACGGATGTCTTTGTTGCTCCAGACATGCGCCGACAAGGTATTGCAACCCGCCTGATGCAAGAGGGGCACGCCTACTTTGAAAGGAAAGGTTATCGCGGAAGTATCCTTGACCCAGATACGGAGGCCTCTCGTCAGTTATATCAAAAACTCGGATATCAGGAGGTTACCGGAAGCGACTTACTTTTCCTTGACTTCTCCCTTATTTCCTGCTAAACTTAAAGCAATTATGGGATGTTCGTTATTGCCTATATAACTCAGGTTGCCATCTTTGTAGCATAACCTGTTAGGTTGTGCCTTTAAGCGCGCAGACTCTCACTGCGAAGCAAGTCTACGCTACTAAATCCACGCAGATTTCGATCGATGCATTGAAACAACACTCAAAAAATTATATCTTTCTTACAGTTTCGGTGCTGTTGTGCCTCTTTATCTTAGCCGAGGTCAACTATCCGCAGCTGACACCGCAATCAGAGTTAGCACTCTTTGCGATGCTGGGGTTAATAGTGGTATTTCTGAGATACCCTGTTCATCCACGTTTTGCGAACAATCGTGCTTTCCGGCTTTTGGATGTGGTGTTAATAGGCAGTGTGATTGTCTGTTTCGGCTACGTTCTGGGTCAGACAGAACCGATTTTTCAGGCGTTCTGGTTAGACGGCAAGTCCCTCGGGGACCGGGCGGGAGCAGAATTGACACTGGATTACATCATCGGCGGGCTCGGACTTCTCTTAATCTTAGAGGCGACCCGCCGTTCTATTGGGATAACGCTTCCACTCCTCTCTCTCGCATTTCTTCTCTATGCCGGCTTTGGACAGTTTATGCCGGATTGGCTGTTCCCGCATCGCGGATACTCTGTGCAGCGCATCGTCAGCCAGACATTTTTACACAGTCAAGGCGCGTTTGGCATCGCACTTCGGGTGATGTTCACCTATGTTTTTCTGTTTGTGTTGTTTGGTGCATTGTTGGAGCGAACAGGAGCAATTAATTATGTCTTGGATTTGGCAAGACGCGTATTCGGTTCGAGTACGGGGGCACCAGCGAAGGTCGCTGTCCTGAGTAGCGGCATGATGGGATCACTATCGGGTTCGGCTGTAGCGAACACGGCAACGACCGGCACATTCACGATTCCGTTGATGCAGCGCGCTGGGTTTCAACCCGCGATAGCAGGCGGAATTGAAGCCGCGGCGAGTTCTGGGGGCGCGTTGGTTCCGCCTATTATGGGTGCAGCGGCGTATATGATGCTGGAAATCGTAGAGCCTGCTGTTACGTATCTGGAGATTATTAAGGCGGCACTCCTCCCAGCGGTTCTTTACTATACCGGAATGCTGTGTATGGTACACTTCGCCGCGAAAAGTCGTAGGTATGCGCCGGGTGCAGTTCACAGTTCTGAAGAAGCGTTTTCGGGGTTGGAAACCACTCCTACGCAGGAAGAGAAGCACGGGAAATTTCTGACACTACAAGGGGGTATCTTTCTCGCTGCGTTTATTACGCTCATCGGGGTGCTGCTGATGGGGGCTACGGCGTTCCGCGCAGTGAGTTGGAGCCTGTTGATAGTTACCGCGATAAGCCTATTGGATTTCTTAGTCCGCCGGATTCGTGGACAGGACGCTGTCGCTGAAACTGGCGTTTCGGATTTATTGAAAGGGGTAAACTTCTTAATATCGCCGTGTGAGCGAGCAGCGCAGAGCGGTGTGTCGTTGATTGCGGCTGCAGCATGCGTTGGTATCATCTTAGGTGTGGTGACGCTAACGGGTATCGGTGGCAAGTTGCCGTCGGTCCTCTTGCCGCTTGCATCTACAAACCTGATGTTGGCACTGTTCTTTCTCATGATTTCAACGATTATTCTGGGAATGGGGTTGCCTTCATCGGTCTGTTATCTGCTCATGGCGATCTTAGTGGGTCCCGTGCTTCTGGACTTGGGAGTCGTGCCACTTGCGGCGCACTTTTTCATTTTCTATTTCGGGATGATGTCGATGGTGACCCCACCTGTCGCATTAGCGGCGTATGCAGCATCTGCCATCGCGGGTTCAGGAATCATGGCGACGGGGTTCGCGGCGTTCAGGTTCGCGCTCGTCGGTTTCGCGCTGCCTTACGCCTTTGTTTTGAGACCCGCACTGCTCTGGCTCAGTGAGAGTGGTGGGACACCAGATGTATGGACGGTTTTCGTGAATTTTTCGCTGACACTCATCGGGACAGTTATCTTGGCAACTGCTATCGCGGGTTATATTTTTAACAAATTATCAGTTTGGGCGCGCTGCGTCCTATTTGTTTCGGCATTCATTCTCTTTTTTGCGCCGACGGGTATGCAATTTGTATGGATCCATGCGATTGTAGTACTTGCGAGTGTTGCCATTTTCTACTTTAATAGCCGTCAGCCATCAGCGGTCAGCAGTCAGTAGGCGTGTGGCACACAGAGTGCCGTAATATCCAACTACTGAAAACCGATGTTTGAAAGTTGATAAACACAAAAAAGGGAGGGACATCGTGAAGCGTCCGATTAGATGGCTGTTATACTGTTTACTCGTGCTATTGTTCCTACTTCACAACGATTTTTGGCTCTGGGAAAACCCGCAGCTTGTTTTAGGGATACCGGTAGGGTTGCTCTATCATATAGGGTTTTGCGTTGTAGCGACGTTGCTGATGGCGGCTTTCGTTAAAGCGCAAGGAGATTGGGGGGAACGATGAGCCTTGCCGTCATTTTTATATACCTCGTGATGGTCTTGGTTCTCGGTGCGCTGAGCCATAAGCTTTTCCGAAATACCGGAGAAGATTATTTTGTCGCGAGTCGGACGATTAATTGGTTTATCCTATTGATGACGCTGTTCGGCACGAACATGACGGCGTTCTCAATCCTCGGCGCGTCGGGTGAAGCCTATCATAGAGGTATCGGTGTTTTTGCGCTGATGGCTTCTTCCTCGGCGATAGTCGTGCCGTGTGTGTTCCTCTTTATTGGGACGCGTCTCTGGCGACTTGGAAAGCGGTTTGGCTACGTAACACAGGTGCAGTACTTCCGAGATCGGTGGGAGTCCGATGGTTTAGGACTGCTCCTCTTCATCGTGTTTGTATTGCTGCTTATCCCGTATCTGCTGATCGGTGTGATGGGCGGTGGGGGGACATTGGCGACACTCACGGATGGTCAAATTCCACAATGGCTCGGTGGTTTACTCATTTGTGCTGTCGTTCTTTGTTACGTTACCTACAGCGGTATGCGAGGGACTGCCTGGGTCAACACATTCCAAACACTCGTTTTCATGACCCTCGGAGGTATCACTTTTTTTGTTATCACCAGTCGGATGGGTGGGTTTTCAAATGCTATTTCTAAGGTGGACATGGGTTTACTGATGCAGGCAGAGCATATTAAGCCTTTGGAACTCTTGACGTATCTCTGTGTTCCGCTCTGTGTCGGTATGTTTCCACATATCTTTTCGCATTTCCTAACGGCGAGAGATGTCCAAACGTTCCGGTATGCGATTATTTTGTATCCGTTGTGTATTGCGATTGTATGGATTCCGAGTGTGTTACTGGGCATACTCGGAAACGTAGATGTCCCAGGTTTGCAGGGGGCACAGGCGAACAATGTGCTGATTCAGATGATTCACATACACGCCCCTGGCGTTTTAGCCGGATTTTTAGGCGCAGGGGTCTTCGCGGCGATTATGTCATCGTTGGATTCGCAATCACTGGCTATTGGAAGTATGTTCACGCACGATATTGTAGGACATTATCGTCAGAAGGCGTTTTCAGAGAGACAACGGGTGTGGGTAGGACGACTGTTTGTGAGCGGTGTACTTTGCGTTACCTATCTCATCTCGCTCATCGCGACACCGAGTATTTTTAGACTGGCTGTTTGGTCGTTCACCGGGTTTGCGGGTCTCTTTCCGATTGTCGTTGCAGCGTTGTTCTGGCAGTGGAGCACGAAGCACGGTGTGTTCGCCGCAATCATCAGTGTAATTTTGTTATGGCTCTATTTTTTTCTCCAAAACTGGCAGACACCAGGATATAGTGTCGGCGGTATCGGGATTATGCCTGCTGCGATTCTGGTCGCTATTTCGTCTGCCTCATTGATAATTGTTTCTTTGCTCACAAAACCTCCTAAATTACAGACGCTTGAAAAGTTTTTTGATGAATGAAGGTCTCACGAATGAGACGCGAAGACTTTGCACCACAAATGCAACTTAAAGTAGATGTAGAAAATATAACAAAAAGGATGGTAAATAAACTGTGACACTGAAAAAAAATATCTCGCTTTTCCTACTGATGGCTTGCCTTTTCGCATGCGGGGAAGCCGAAGAGACCACTGAACCCGAATCTGAAAAACCGGCAATGCTCGAATACGGCACAGTCTCTGGAGCCATCATCGATGCTGACACCGGAAATCGTATTCCTGGGTCGACTGTGACGCTACTCGGACAATCCTTTGAAACTGGCGTAGATGGCAATTACACGTTTCAAGGTGTTCTTTACGACGATGTTCATACCTTGACGGTTATCGATCCGGATTACAAACCGTATAGCCAGCCCGTTGTTCTTAAACAAGAGCGGTTGGTTATAGATATTATGTTGGCACCGCTGAAGGATCCGATGGTGGAATTACAGGGGTTTTTTGACAATTTTGCAGCCCTGCTTGAGTCGGTAGATTTGGAAAACATTGAGGCAATTGAAGCACTCTTCTCAGAAACTTACGTCGCCGCGGACGATCCAGCCACACTTTTCGGGGTGGCATCAGGAATTGTTCCTGAAAATTATGCAGATATTATTCCGGCGATGACGCAGCTTTTTGAGGAGTACGTCTCGCTTCAATTCCTTTTCCAAGATATAGAGATGGATATAACGCATGCCCGGAAAGCGGCAGCAGTCCTTCAACTCGATGTTAACGCAGAAAAAGGGGAAGAACGGGACTTAAGGGAGCTCAAAGCCAGCTGCAGATTTGAATTCCGTCGTGAAGAACGGGATTGGAAAATTGTGTATTGGCAGCTTTTTGAGTTAGATATCCGTCTTTAATTTTACCTTGGGGGTAAGTATCGGTTACTTGTATTTTAACCGTTGCTGTGTTCGAGTTGAAGAAACACCCCAGCAAATACGCAGAAATACCCAAGCAAAAACACCCTGCGCCGTTGTGGCAGGCTTGGTTTTTGATGCTATACCCTACATATCCTTATTGATTAAAAAACAAAAAATTTGCGAGGGCGGCAAATTCTGTGATGTGCAACGTTTCAGCACGCCGCTCTGGAGCAATGCCGAGTTCTTCAAAAGCAGTCCCTAATACCTCCGCCGATGTCAGTCTACTCCTAACTAACGTGTTTTTTAGCATCTTCCGCCGCGTCCGAAACGCTGTTCGGACGACTTTAAAGAAGAATTCCTCATTTTCAACCGTAACCTTTGGGTTTTCGCGCATTGTCAATTTTAGGAGTGCCGAATCCACTTTCGGTGCCGGATAAAAGCTTTCTGGCGGCAGCGTGGCGATGAGGGTCGCGTCGGTCCTATAAGCGACACCGATTGTCAAGGCACCGTAGTCCTTTCCTCCCGGTTCAGCAACAATCCTTTCTGCGACTTCCTTTTGCATCATCAAGACGCAACTGTGAATCTGTTTGTAATGATCGAGCAGTTTCCACAAGATTGGGGTCGTAATGCTATAAGGCAGGTTCGCTATAACTTTGTAAGTGAACGATGGACTGGCGGGTTCAAATAATCGGTGGAGTTCCAGTTTGAGGATGTCGGCGTTAAGGAGTTGAACACGCGAATCTGTTGATTTTTGTATAGCAAGTTTTGGCTTGCAAGCTACACCACTTTCAACAGCAAGTTTTGGCTTGCAAGCTACGCCAAAACGCGCTGCTAACGCCTCGTATAACAATTCATCTACTTCAACAGCGATTACACGGTTGGCACGTCGCACCAAAACGTCCGTGAGGCACCCTAAACCGGCACCGATTTCTATGACTGTGTCGGTCTCCGTGAGTTCTCCGGCTTCGAGAATAATTTCGAGGGCTTCTGGGTTAACGAGGAAGTTTTGTCCTAATTGTTTTTTGGGACGGGTGTGATTTAGGGCAAAAAAGTCGCGAACCTGTTGATAGTTCATCTTGTTGGCGGAAACCTTGTCATCCGGATTTCCTGAATAGTCTATTGAGGACTGTTTCGTATGGAAACAACCTTTGTCAGAATGGCGTCTGCTACGTCGCGTTTCGAGGAACGCGGAAGTTGTTCGCAGGTGCCGTCTCGGTCCAGCAAGGTTACAATATTCGTATCGACTCCGAATCCAGCACCCTCCGCAAGAATGTCATTCGCGACAATGAGATCACAGTTTTTGCGTACCAACTTCTTTTCAGCGTTCTCAAGGAGGTCGTTCGTTTCGGCGGCAAAGCAAACGAGGGTTTGGTTCGTTTTCTGTTCGCCAAGTGTCTGCGCGATGTCCGGATTCCTTTCGAGTGGAAGTGTCAAAGTTTCGGTAGTTTTTTTTATTTTTTGGGGCGTAAATTCGCTGGGTCGGTAATCGGCAGGCGCGCCCGCCATAATAACAATGTCTGTTTCTTTGAAAGCTTGCAGGACTGCATCGTGCATATCAAGCGTCGTCTCGACGTACTCGGTCTCAATGCCGACAGGGGCAGGGACAGTCGCAGTGCCGCTGATGAGGTGCACCTCTGCCCCGCGCTGTGTCGCCGCTTCAGCGATGGCGTATCCCATCTTGCCGCTCGAACGATTGGTGATAAATCGGACCGGATCGATATATTCGCGCGTTGCCCCTGCTGTGACGAGAACACGTGTCCCTCGTAAATCGTCCGTTTCGACCTTGGGTAAGGCGTTCGATCTGGCATCAGAAAGCATATCACTGACCCCTTGCAGGATCGCCTCTACTGTATTCAACCGTCCCGTCCCTTCATAGCCGCATGCCAAGTCGCCACTGGCTGGTTCAATGAAATGGATCCCGTGTGTTTTCAAGGTGTCGATATTCCGTCGCACAAACGGATTGTGGTACATGTGTCCGTTCATCGCCGGTGCAAGGAGGATGGGGCAGTGAACAGAAACCGCAACAGTGGACAGCGCGTCATCAGCGATGCCGTTTGCCATTTTACCGATGATGTTCGCTGTCGTGGGGACAATCACGAGGAGATCCGCACGGTCGGCGAGGTCGATGTGAGGCGGTTTCCAGTCTGTTCCAGCGTCAAATAGGTTCAGGAGGACAGGATTCCTCGAGATGACTTGGAATTGCAGTGGCTGCACAAGACGCGTGGCGTTTTCTGTCATGACAACGTGAACGGATGCACCGCCTTTGACGAGTTGGCTTGCCACGTCAATCGCTTTGTGAATGGCTATGCCGCCTGTAACACCTAAGATAATCGTCCGCTCTTTAAGTTCCATTGATTCATGAAATATCGTTGTCTTGGCGATGAGCGAGTTGCTGACGGAGCCGTTCTATCTCGGCTTCCATTTCCTGTGCGTGTGTTTCTGCTGCTGCTGTGCGCGTTTCTGCTGCTATCCGAAGGTCATGCTCCTCCATAGAAGTCGTAATCGGCGTGCCATCCGGTAGATACGGACGTAGCAGCCGCACATGCGTATCCTGTTGATCCTCCCACTGAAAATAGAGATTCAAGGTTTCACTGAACAGACCTCCTTGGGCATCAGGCATAATTTCAACGATATCCCCCGTTAGGTCTCGCTGCCAACCCCGAAACTCAGGTGGCTTTTCCATTTCGGGTTGATGGATGAAATACGCGTCTACCCCCATGTCATTTAGATAGATGTGAACCTTTTCATGTCGATCCTGATCGGCTGTTGCGTCGGAAAGGAATTCAAAGATAGCCGTAGGAACAGCACCTTCTGACCATGTATAAAAACTGCGCCGTTGTGGAAACTTAGAAACCCCAAAGACGACGTAAACGTCGGGCGCGACGAATTTCGTGATATCGCCTTCACGATAATAAATGAAACTGTCAACACCGATGTAAACGTATGGGTTGATCGCAAAGTATCGCATGAGTTGGTCAGAAAAAATTCCAATCTGGTCGGCATGAAATCCAGTTGCGGCCGTAGGTTCATCATCCTCATAGGGGTATCCTTCTATGTAAATTGTCGGTTTTCCGCTCGCTTTTGGAAAGACCGGCATATATTTTTTCTGTTTGAATGCAAAGGTGTCGAGGGACCCCATAATTTCCTCCTTATCCGTTTACCCTAAATCGAATCCACGCTAATCTACACTGTCAATACCGAGTAAGGGATTGAGTGTCTCTATCAGTTTTGAATCAACGCGAGATCGCTCAGCACTAATGATCGTCTGAATCTGTTGAACTGCCTGTTGGATTTTGCCTTGTGAGTTGCTCACCCAATAGTCGTAGTGCTGAATCTCAAGAACTTCGGATTTTGCTATATCCAATCGCTGTTTCAGTTCCGACTCCGATTCTGTGTCTCTGCGGCGGAGCCGTTTCTCCAAGGTAGCGAATGATGGCGGGACAATAAAGATGAGGATACTTCTTGCCGGTGTGAGATCTTGTTGTCGCTTTCGGATTTCCAGAGAACCCTTTACCTCAATCTCCAAAATAGCATCTTTCCCGGTTTCACGGGCATCCGCAATTTCAGATTTGAGCGTTCCATAGAGGTTGTCGCCATATTCTGCCCATTCTAAGAATTTGTCCTGCTGAATAGACTTTTCAAATTCCGCCTTTGACAGAAAGTGGTAATCAACGCCATCTACTTCACCGGGACGTGGTTTACGCGTTGTTGCAGAGACAGATAATTGTAAAGTTTCATCTGCTTTGCAGAGGGAATCAATGACGGTGCTTTTCCCTGAGCCGGACGGTCCAGAGATGACGATGACGAGGTTCGGTTTATAAAGGTGTGTATTCGCCATTGGAAGCGTTTTAATTTATGGAGTTTAGGTGCAAGCCTATAGAGATTTGCAGGACAATGCCCTCCGCTGCGCTTACGGGCAGGTTTCTGGTGGTACTCAGACGTAGCCTGCAACATCGGCACAGGGTTTTTGCTTGGGCGTTTCCCCTAGATATACGGAGAGGCACTTCAATATTCAAACTCACCTCATCGAAC
Organism: Candidatus Poribacteria bacterium; assembly: GCA_021295715.1. Classification (NCBI taxonomy): domain Bacteria; phylum Candidatus Poribacteria; species Candidatus Poribacteria bacterium. Next base: position 27,516 of record JAGWBV010000062.1, read on the forward strand.
CGCAAGGTAAAATTAAAATTAGTCTGCGGCTTCAGCCAGTTCCACAAGCACGGGGGATTCAACGCGGATAGCGTCTTTGATACAAACCTCTTCGCACAGTTTGCAGCCGACACAGTCTTTGGGTTTAACCAATTCGCAGATGCCGAAGAAACTTTCGGCGTGTTCGCCGGTCTCTGGGTCCTTGAGTTCAAGACAATCCCAAGGGCAAATATGGACACAGAAGTCGCATCCCGAACAAAGTTCTTCGTAGATAACGGCGATGGGTCGGTGTGTGGGACGACGAATGAATTTGCACACCTCTCCGAATTGATCACGGATCGCCTCGACTGGACAGACCATCCCGCATGCGCTGCAATCAATGCAGATATTCGGATCAATGATGTGTAGCATGTTCCGATCACCCGTTATTGCATCAACCGGACAGTTCGTCAAACACGCCATGCACCCGATACATTCGTCAGTGATATAGTATGCCATGAATCATTTTCCTATCTTTCGGCAGAATCTTACTAATACACTCAATACATATATTTTAACACAATGTTCGTAAATTGTCAAGGGTGTTTTTATTTTTATCAAGGGCATTCAGTTCCCTTGTAGGACGGAACTCCCATTCCCGACCATATTGGCAATTGGTAACTGGTTGTCCACTAATCTTGGTAAAAACTGATAATTATCTTCCTGACGGTTGACACCTACAAGAATCCTGCAAATCCTTTAATCCTGTGAATCCTGATTCAGACAATGCCTGACGACTGAAACTATCCCGTTGATATTTTTCGAGAGTATCGGCTATAATAGCGACATAGAAATGTTAGGGCTTGCTTGGTAAGCCCATACTACAAAAGGAAATGGGAGATCTAATGGACTTAGGATTAAAGAACAAAGTAGTAGTTGTAACAGGGGCGAGCCGCGGCATTGGACGTGCTATTGCACACGGATTCGCTGAAGAAGGCGCACGATTGAGCATCTGTGGCAGAACCCAAGATACACTCCAAGAGGTTAAGGATAAACTCACGGCAAAAGGCGCGGAAGTCTTTGCCAAACTCACGGATGTTACGGAGGGCGAGCAGGTTGACGCGTTCGTAGCAGAAACCGTGGGAACGTATGGCGGGATTGATGTCGTTGTGAACAACGTCGGTGGCAGTCGATGGACCCCTCTGGAAGAAATTTCGGATACCGAATGGCACGAAATCCTCGACCTGAATCTCGTATCTGGGGCACGGATAAACCGACGCGCAATCCCTGAAATGAAAAAGCAAGGGAGCGGTGTAATTCTGATGATAACCTCTATCTATGGTAGAGAAGGCGGTGGACACATCACCTATAACGCCGCGAAAGCCGCCGAGATCAGTATGACAAAGTCGTTGGCAAGGGAGTTGGCACCAGACAATATCCGCGTAAATAGTGTTGCACCGGGTTCCATTCTCTTTCCCGGTGGTGGTTGGGCTCGCCGCATCGCAGCGGATCCGGCAGCGATGGAAGACTTTGTGAAAAGCGATATGCCGCTGGGTAGGTTCGGGAAGCCCGAAGAAATTGCGAATGTGGTTGTCTTTCTCGCATCGGAACGCGCAAGCCTTGTAACGGGTGCCTGTGTGAACGTGGATGGGTGCCAATCGCATTCAAACATTTAACAGAGTCGGAGTATCACAAATATGGGTAAGTCTGCGTGAGGTTTTTGGCGAGCCGACGCGTTAGACTTGCTCTTATAATATTTTTTAAGGAGCGAATCAGTCCGTTCCAATATCAGTTTTTGTGTCGATTATTGGTAATTGATAACACGCTGCCTCGCGGTCATTACGCACCAATAAGTAGGGACCCGCAAGTGCCGGCGTGTTCCATGTTTTACCCTTTATCGCTGAAAAACGCGCATGTTCAATATGACGCTCAGGGTCTGGTTCAATGAGGGCAACTTCGCCTGATTCAGTGGTTACCAACAGGACATCTGAAATTAGGAGTGTTTGTCCGTGTCCGTATCTACCGCTTTTCCATTGACGTACGCCGTCGACTGGGTTTATACAAGCCAAGATTCCGTCATCAAGTCCGTACAAATAGCCTTCGTAATGAATGATATTGGTGAATTTTGCTTTGAGGTATATGGTTTCCCATATAATTGAAACGTCGAATTCACCGGTGGAATTCTGCGAGAGTTGATAAAGTTTAGCACCGACACCGTAGCCGGTTGAGAAGAGAAGTTTGTCATCAGAAATCGGCACCGGCTGCGCGACACATTCTGCGTATGTTTGCACCCACGGTTGCTTCCACAAAAGTTTTCCAGTTGAAGGTTCATGAGCGGTAATTAAACCTTGGTTAAAGAGAACAACTTGCTCGGTGCCTGCTAAAGTTGTAAGGAGTGGTGAGCTATAACCACTTTGTGTTCGGTAACCTGTCCACACAATTTCGCCTGTATCTTTGTGGTATGCGACTGCACCACCGGCACTGACGATAACAAGTTCATCGAAAACGAGCGGTGAAATACTCACACCCCAAGGCGGTAGATCCGCTTTGTTCTCTTCAAAGGTATGGGTTGTCCAAAGCGACTTACCTGTTTCAAGGTCCAAACAGTTGAGGATCCCTGTTGAACCGACGGTGTAAACCCTGTTCCCTGAAATTGTGGGTGTGGCACGTGGCCCGAGCCCAGCAGGCGGCATATTATAGCGCGCTTGGTCTTTATGACTCCACTTTACTTCGCCGGTGTGTAATTCATAGCAGACCACTTTTTCCCAGTCATCTTCCTGTTCTTGTGTGATTGCTGAATTTCCAACGACTGCAAAGCCTGACCAACCCGCGCCGATAGGTTGTCGCCAAACGAGTTTCGGTGGATGTGTGTCCCAATCAAGGTTTAACTTGATGCCTGTCACTACGCCGTTCCGATGTTGACCGAGGAATTGTGGGTAATCAGCAATGGAGATTTGGGTGTTGGATGTATTGCCTGGATCTTGTCGGAAAGCCGTCGGTTCATCCCGCCATCGCCATTCGAATATCGGGATGAGGTCGCCACTGAATCCTTTGAACTGGAATAGATTCGCACCGAGAAAGACTCCCAAGATGGCTATGGCAAGCGTGATTAACTTAGTCCGCCAACCCAGACGCGAGAAACCTAATAGCCACAAGGCACTCAGAACGGCTGTAAGGACGATAACTGTAGCTGTCCAGAATACTTTGCTTTGACGGTGATCCATGTCCAATATTTGGATTATCAGAATGCTTAAAATGGCAACAACAATAACAATAGACAGGAGCCACCAGCGGATCGGTTTTTGCGTGCGTGACATTATAGAAAATTGCTCCTTTGATTGTGAAACCCGAAGCTGAAGCATAGATTTCGATTTTTTACCTACCTCACTAATTATAATACCTCTTTTCACAAAGGCGCGTCAAATCAAAGTACATAGATGCCTACTAATCGAGACGACTACTGTAAATCATAAGTCTTTTTCGTTTTTTATCGTGAAATATGTAAGGTATGTAGATTTGTTAGAGATGGCAGATATATCCTTCTCTCCAGGTTATTATATTAAAATTGCTTTGTTTAAAAGGGGAAGAGATGCTAAAATAGTATAGTTGAACGTAACGAGGAGAGTAGATATGGACGCGGAATTGTGGGTTCCAGAATACGACACGCCAGAGTTATGGCATAAAGAAATCTCACGCCGCTGTTTTGTAAAAGGCGGTATCAGCAGTTTTCTGGGACTCGTCGCGATGCAGCACTTCAGTTTGAATAGCCTTGCGCAGCTTGAGGGTGTTCTGCCGCGTGCTAAGCACTGTATCGTGCTGTTCATGAGTGGAGGCGCAAGTCAATTAGACACTTTTGATCCGAAACCCGGCACCAAAAATGGGGGGCCTTTTGCGGCAATCCCAACAAGTGTTGAAGGCATAGAGGTTTCCGAACACCTCCCGCGGGTGGCAGAGCAGGCGCACCATCTCTCTATTATCCGATCGATGGTTTCACGTGAAGGTAATCATGAACGCGCACGCTATTTGCTTCATACGGGTTATGCCCCTGGTGGAGCAGTCAGACACCCTACCCTCGGTTCACTTACCTCTTACTACCTTGAGGAGACTCTCTCCGATCTTCCGGGTTGTGTTAATATTAATTCGCCGACCTACGCCGGCAGTTTCCTTGGGGCAACGCACGATCCGTTTGTTGTCAAAGATCCGATGAAACCTGTCGATGATCTCTCTTACCCTTCGCAGATGGATACACACCGTTTTCGAGAACGCCTAAAAATGCTTAAGGCGATTGAGGAAGACTTTATCTCGAAACGGACGGGACGCAGCACAGAGGCGCATGAAGCGATTTACAAAAAGGCGGATCAACTCATTAACTCTCCGAAAATAGATGCGTTTCATCTCAACGAAGAACCGATGGCTGTCCGCGAGGCTTATGGGATGAATAAATTCGGTCAAGGCTGCTTGATGGCGCGTCGGCTTATAGAGGCTGGGGTCAAATTTGTTGAGGTATCACTGGACGGATGGGATACGCATGAAAACAACTTTGGGCGGGCGAAAGAACTCCTTGCTCTGGTAGATCCGGCGTTCGCAATGCTCCTGAAGGACTTGGCTGAACGGGATCTCCTTGAAGAGACGATTGTGCTATGGCTCGGTGAATTTGGTCGCACCCCAAAGATTAACAATAGAGATGGACGTGACCATCATACCACGGGGTGGTCGGCTGTCGTCGCCGGAGGGGGGACCCGCGGTGGGCAGGTAATCGGAATGACAAATGAAGATGGAACTCAGGTTGCCAGCGGTGCAGTCAGGGTCCCAGATTTATTCGCATCGCTCTGCTTCGCGCTGGGGATCGATGCTGATAGAGAAAATTATTCTCGCTCCGGACGACCAATCCGAGTCGTTGATGATGGTTCGGTAATAGAGGAGTTGTTCAAAGTTTTGTAGTGCTGTGTCAAGTTGAGTTTGATAGTATTGTCAGTTGGGTTGAAGGGATTTTCCCTGTAGGGGCAGTCCCTTGTGACACAGCAGTAGCTTAGTAGTTGTGAGTGGCGATGTGCCGCGCAATAAGTGTTGAGTCGGCAGAATATTAGAGGCGAAACCCAAGCCCGTAATGTAATGGAGGGCGACTCGAGAGAAAAGCACATCCAAGTCTGAGTTCACGTCTTTTAGCCGCAAGGAATAATTAAAAGATGAGAGTGATTGCTGGCACATTCAGAGGTAGACGCTTGGCGACTCCGAAAGGAAATTGTCTCGTCCGTCCTACTGCTGATCGGGTTAAAGAATCGGTTTTTAGTATTCTGCAGGAACAAATAGTAGATGCAAATTTCCTGGACCTGTGTGCCGGTACCGGGAATATGGGAATTGAGGCGTTGAGCCGCGGTGCGAAACATGTCACGTTTTTGGAGCGCGACCGGCGGTGCATCGAGATTATCGAACGAAACCTCCACACATGTGGTCTGCTGACTGAATCCCATGCGCGGTATCATCTGCTCCGTCGCGATGTTATGAAAGGGATTGCATACCTCTGTAAGCGATCCACGACGTTTGAAATTATCTATTTTGATCCCCCGTATGGTGCTGATTTAGCAGGGGGATTGCAATTGTATAAGACCTGTTTACCACTGCTTGCCGAAAGTTCGCTGCTCTGTATTGATGGCATTCTGCTTGTTGAGCATGCAAAGCAGTGTGTTGTGCCAGATGGCGTCGGGAATTTGAGGCGGAGTCGGCACGCGCGTTACGGGGATACAGTTGTATCGTTTTATGAAAAGAATCTTTAGGTATTAAGCAATATAAGGCATCTTATGCTTTAGAGACTGGTGAGAAATATGAAAATTTTGAATCTTCAGTCCGGAACGCCCTTTCAAATGGGTAAAGGTAAGAACTGGCGTGTTGTCCATCCGGATATGGGGTCCAAACAATTGACCTTAAATCATGGGGTTCACGCCCCCGGTCAAGAGTTTACGCAGCATTATCACGATGCATCGGAAGACGCGATTGTCGTTTTAGAAGGTGGTGGTGCTATCCGTCAAGGAGCGGTCTACACACCAATCACTGCGGGCGATGTTATCTTTGTGCCGGCAGGCGAGGTACATGGAACGGTGAATACGACACCGAACATGGCGCGTTTAATTAGTTTCCAAGCTCCGCCAGATATGGCACTCTACCGGGGTGAACGAGATACGCCGGATGCTGCCCCCACACCTCAAGCTGGGCATCGAAGTAACGTCCAAGTCATTAATATGACGCGCAGTGGTCCTGTTTTTGGAAAATCCACCGACTGGCGAAATGTGGTCTCCCCGCAAAAAGGTTCTGTACATCTTTCCTTAGATTATATCTATCTCAACAAAGGGGAAAACTTTGTGCATGAACCGATAGACAGCGAGTCAATTTATGTGTTGCGCGATGGATGTGCTGAAGTGACAACAGATACGGGAGAGACGAATGCTTTGGAACAGCATGATGTCCTTTTCCTCGCCCCTGGAGACACGTTTTCACTTTCTCAAGTGGGGGATGAACCCTCAGCGATCATATCTTGTTGGGCAGTTGCCGCTTCCGGAAGTTAATGGCTTTCAACAGAATAGCCATCGGCTGTCGGCTTTCAGTAAAGACGCAAGCGTTTCTTTCTTTGCCGACTGCTGCAAGGATTTTCGCAGGAAATCCGGCCTGACGACTGACAGCCACTATAAAAAAGGAAATTGATGGATGAGATCAGATGAGATAACAGTATCACGGCAGGGTAACCTTGCCGTGATAAACCACGCGCAATTTGAGATTAAGTTTAACCTTTCAAAAGGAACATGGGATTATGTTGATGGAAACGACGACACAATTATCCGAGATGGTTGTACGCAGATAACCCTTGACGATGGGAGTGTCGTCAAGACTGAGGACGCTGGTACTCGCGAATTTATCACGGAACTTCCGAAAACCGACGCTTTCGGTACTTATCACCAAATTCGCTTCTCACATGAGGCGACAGGTAAGGGAGTGCGGATAAACACCTACCTCAATTGTTATACCGCACACCCCGCGATACACCTTAAGGTTGGTATTGAAAACCTAAAATCGGAACCGCTTCGACTCGATAGTGTAACAGTGCTCGGGATTTCATCTAACCGTGGTGGTGTGTTACTGGGTGGGCTTCCAGCGGATTGCCATCTCTTTATTAACACGCCACCTGTTTCTCCCGGTGTCAGTAGAAAACTTTATGAGGGGTTTTTACTCAATGAAACCGACGCTATGCATCCGAGCAATGATGGTGTGCTTTGCGATACAAAAGGCGGAAAAGCAATTGTCTTCGGTTTCCTGACAACTGAGAAGTGGTGGCCCCGAATTCAAGTGGGTTGTCATAGAAATGGTGGGCGCGGCTCGCGCGGGCAGGGCAAGGGGTCATCCGCGTCCGGTGTTAATCCGTGGGCACTTTATCATGAGTGTCGGCAGCAGTGCAATTCCGGTGAAGAAATCACCTCCGAAACTGCTTACGTTAACTTTGCAGATGAGGCATCTGCAGCCTATAAACATTATACGTCGCTGATAGCCGCACAGAGCATCGCGTATGAGGACGATCGTGTTCAAAAGCAGACACCCTTCGAATACAGCGCACCCGCTACTGTGTGGACACTTTTCGATACAGAAGGATCAATTGATGCAAATGCTATCTTAACCCAAATAGACGCTCTTGCCGAGAGTCCGATGTTTCAGCCGAACTGTCCGGGCGGCATTGATACTATTCAATTGAATGCAGTCTCGGAATCAGAATTGGAGATTTTTCCGCGAGGTTCAGGGACCTCGGTATCGCAATATCGTGAGGAAATGAAACGGATTACCCGTCATATCCGAGCAAAGGGTTTCAAAGCGGGTATCCGGTTCAATCCGTTCTGTGCAGTCCTTGATTCGGCACTTGTCCGAAACCATCCAGACTATTGTATACGAGAGCAGACGACATCCCGTCGTGGAAAAAAATATTCGCGTAGTCATTCTTCGCGTAACGGCTACAAACCTGCCTCCGTTCATCTACCAGAGAATGGTAAAGAGGTCGCACTCTTGGATGTTTCGCACCCAGAGGTGCAGTCCCGTATTCGTGAACAGATGAAACAGATCGTTGGCGAATGTGGATATTCCTTCATCTACGCTGACTTTACAGCTTATACGATGGGACTTACGAACGCTTCACACAACATGCGCTGGCATGATCGCAGCCTGACCTCACTCGAGCTGTATCGTCTCGCTGGGAAATTGCTCAGGGAGGCGATTGATGAAGCACAGTCGGAGAGCGTACTTCTAAAGGATGATGTTCTGCTGGCAGGATACAATACTGTCCCCGGTTCGTGCATTGGTAGTATTGATGTTAATACCCCACTCCTCAGTCCTACCCTGTCTACAACGGGTGGGGCTTCCAATCGTCCAAGTGACGCGTGGCATCATCAACGTGGTACAAAGCATCGTTTGAGCAGATATGCAGCGCATCTGAGGGAACATAACGTTCTCTGGGGACACATCTTTGGTGAGATTGCCATTAATGAACCGCGTCCGATCAACGAGGCAATTGTGGAAATGACAGCCGCTGCATTGAGTGGTGGGACAGTCTTGTGCGCAGACCAATTTCCGACACTGACTCCGTTACGTGCGGGTTACTTGGCAAAAATCTTTCCACTCATAGGTAAGGCTGCTACGCCTGTAGACCTTTACGATGAACCTTTCCCCAAAATATGGTATCTACCCGTGTCAACACCTCGTGAATCCTGGCATCTCGCCGCAGTTTTCAACTGGGACGACACCGAGGACGACGCCTATTTTGAACTGGAGACACTTGGGTTACCCAAATCTAAGGAATTCCTCGTCCACGACTTCTGGATGCGCCAATATCTTGGAAAGGTTTCGGACAGTGTAACCTTGTTGAATATTCCACCCCGTTCTGCTAAACTGCTCTGTTTCCGTGAAGAACAGGACGTGCCACAGTTCCTCGCCACGGATATGCACTATACACAAGGTGGTGTTGAGATTCTATCTGCTGGTTGGGATAGGCACAGCCAAAGTTATATGATCGTCTGCAAACCGCTTAGACAAGCTGAAGGCACCTGCTTTATTCATGTGCCGGATGGTTATCTACCGGTAAGTGTGGCAACCTATGGTGGCGATTATCAATATAATTGGGACAAACCGATTTGTAAACTAACGTTTACTGGAACGCAACCGGATCAGTTAGTGCAAGCCAGTGTCCACTTCGCGAAAACTTCCGGAGGCAATCTGTAGTTTCGTGAATTTCGCTGGCGAGGTTTGTAGCCTCGCTTCTTTTATGGATTCCGCTGGCGAGGTTTGTAACCTCGCTTATGGATTCCGCTGGCGAGGTTTGTAACCTCGCATGGATTCCGCTGGCGAGGTTTGTAACCTCGCTTCTTTTAGAGAAATTGGTGTGAAATGATGAGTAACGTTCAGACACAGATGCAAGCTCTCAAAACTCGAGCAAGTGTTTGTACGGCTTGTGATTTAGCGAAAACCCGTGCGAATGTTGTTTTCGGTAGCGGCGATGCTACCGAAAAGTTAGCGATTGTTGCGGAGGGACCATCTGCCGCTGATAATCGGACAGCACTGCCGTTTTCAGGTCCCGCTGGGGATATGCTTGATGATGTTTTGACCGCAAATGGGTTAACGCGTAGCGACATCTGGCTCACAAACATCATTAAGTGTCGTGCGGCAAGTTTTAAGGGCGATGTGTTGAAGAACCGTCCACCGAAGGCATCAGAGATTAAGGCGTGTTCCAAATGGCTCGACGGTGAGTTGACTTTGATGCAACCTTCCGTGATTTTGTGTATGGGTGCGCCTGCGGCGAAAGTGCTTATCCATCGTAGTTTTCGCATTACAGAGGAACGTGGTGTATGGTTTACAGATACCACCTATGCTCCCTTCGCTATGGCAACGTTTAACCCTGCTTATGTGCTACGACAAGAGGGTGAGAATTTTACGGCACTCCGACAGACCGTTGTTAACGATGTCGCTGAGGCGGTACGAAAGTTACAAGAAGCGGTCGAAATTCCAAAACTGACGCTTTTTTAATAGAACTTACGCAGATGGACGATAATGTAGACCCATCCTCACCTCCGGGCGCGCATGGAAGCGCGCCTATCGGAGATTCTCCATCGTTTCTGCCTATCTGTTTAGCGTTCGTCCTAACTTAAGTTCCCCCCAATTTGTTGTAAGTTTACCCGCCGGTTCGACAGCAAGCGTGGCTTCTAACCCGTTATCCATGAGCATCTGGATGTCATCTTCCTCCAGTGCGACATCGAAAAGTATCATTTCGTCGAACAGACCCTCCCATTCTCTTCCACCGCCATCCCATGAGCCGATCCGTCCGGGGCCAAATTCTCCTGGCAAAGGTCCCCATTTACCCTCTGCGTCAAGTTCGCCATCAAAGTAGACGCGGACCTCTTCATCGTTACTGCTGTAGGCAACTGCGAGGTGAAACCATTCATCCAAGATGTCTTTGTCCGCCGTGAAATCCGAATCGGGCCACCCCGGATGTCGGACTGGGGCGTTGGAATGGATAGCCATCTCCATCTTGTTGTCCGGACGGAATTGATAATGGACATATCCGGCAGCCCAACCGTCACGATTGAAGAAGCATCTCCACAATCCAACCCTGCCTGTCGAATTGAACCATTTCATGAGTGTAAAGTCCTCAAGCGGTCCAATCTCTGGCACAGTGACCCAAGCGTCCTTGCCGTTGAGTTCAATGGCGTTACCAAATTTACCCTTTGCCCATTTAGCACCACCAACAAGGTCGCCGTCGTTGCCATTGTCGGATGAATCTTTGGCGACTTTTCCACCTGTTTCATCAAACAACCACGCGCCCACAATAGATCCCGGATCGATTTCAGCGTTGCTGACGTGTGCAAACATGCAACCAGCAATGATTAAACTGATTATAAAGCGAATCATCTCTGCTCTCCTTTGTTCATACGTTCATAGATTATTGATTTCTGAAAACTGGGAAATTTCTGGATTAGATTTTATCATGAATCGTTAGGAAATTGAACAAAATTTTGCTTACTTCGTATTGGAGGGCATAAGGTATGATGGACGGCTTGATCCGGAGGTGAGATAGAAGTTACGAATGGGTTTCCCGTCCTACTATTTTCTATTAATTTGAGTTTGTCATATCGGTAATGTGAAAATTAAAAAATTGGTTGACAAACATTTGAAGATATGTTATAATATTTAACGCTCATTGCGCAAAATTGTTTCCGATGAACTTTGTATGGTTCTAATGAACCCATCTGGAATCAATGCGCCTGTCTTGTTTGTGTGGGATAGTCTTGGAATGCGGAAAGATTTTGGTGACATTTATTTCAAATTAGGTTATAATCTTTTGCGGTTTACCTTACAGTTAATTCGTGGGTGTTGCGCGTAAGCGTTACCCTACAAGATCGGGGGTATAAGTGGTATCTCGACGTAAATTTTTTAAATTTCTCGGCTGGGGGAATTTCGTTGCAGCATTAGGCTTGACCTTCGGACCGGGATTGGTTCGGTATTTATATCCACGCGTGCTGTTTGAACCCTCCTCTGTTTTTAAAGCAGGATTTCCAGCAGAATATCCACCGGGCAGTGTGAGTGAAAAGTTCAAAAAAGAGCCATTTGGTGTTTGGATTGTCCGGAAGCAAGACGGTGAATTCTACGCGCTCTTAACCATTTGCACACACCTCGGGTGCACACCGCGCTGGCTCGGTTCTGAAAACAAGTTCAAATGCCCATGTCACGGTAGTGGTTTTGACCGGGAGGGCATTAACTACGAAGGTCCTGCGCCGCGACCGCTCGAACGTGTTAAAATTACATTGGCAGAAGATGGTCAGATCGAAATCGACAAGGCTGTGAAGTTTTTAGGTGAGAAGGGGCAGTGGACCGACCCAGGCTCCTTTTTGAAGGTTTGAAGAAAGGAGAGCATTTGTGCCTGGCTCCCGTCAGGTAGAAAAGGCGTTTCGGCGTTATAAGGACTTCAAAATCCATATTGCTAACGTCCACGTCGAAACTTGCTAAAAAACGTATGAACGAAGAACGTAAAGGGCTCAAAGAAAAGATTACGAATTCCGACATTTGGCGTTCTATGTTCCGCCACGGATATGAAGACACGGGACGCCGTTATACCTTACAGGTCCTCCAAAACGTCTGGCTGCATCTCCATCCTCCCCGGATTTCTCGGCACGCGCTGAACTTCCGATTCACATGGTGCATGGGTGGTATCACTTTCCTTATGTTTCTCGTGACGGCCGTCACCGGCGTGCTCCTGATGTTCTACTACCGACCCACAGCTGAATACGCGTTTCACGATGTCCAGTACCTTGAATTTGACATTCCGTTCGGGATGCTCCTGCGGAACATGCACCGCTGGGCAGCTCACGGGATGGTTATCTCGGTGATGCTCCACATGTTCAGGGTTTTCTTGACCGGTTCTTATAAGAAGCCTCGAGAATTCAACTGGGCAGTTGGGGTCATCTTGTTACTCGTGACATTTTTCCTGAGTTTCACGGGATACCTGTTGCCGTGGGATCAATTGGCGTTTTGGGCGGTGACTGTCGGGACGAACATGGCACGTGCAACACCCGTTTTGGGACATGAGGGTCCATTTGCCCCGCAAGACATCACACAATCGAACGATGTCCGATTCGCACTGCTGGCGGGTACCATTGTAGGTCCCTCCACGTTGTTGAGGTTCTATATTTTGCACTGCGTTGCGGTACCATTGTTGGCAAGCGTCTTGATGGCTTTGCATTTCTGGCGTGTCCGTAAAGACGGCGGTATCTCTGGACCTCTATAGAGAGTTGTAGAAGCGGGTTTTTTGTATAGATCGGAGCAGCAAGGGCGAGGAATCTAATCTTCGGCGGAAGCACGCCAGCACAATGATCGTGATCGCGTGACTTCCGAAAAGGAGCAGAAGAATATGGAGCATTTTATAGCACTGGTGACGAAGCCGGATAATGTCCCCATTGTTGCTATTCTCTTTTTGATACCTTATTTCATCTGGCTTTCATAAACAGGGGTCCCTTCGGATGCCGATCTTAACGATAAGGTTTACGTGTGGCCGTATTTGTGCCGGAATGAGTTTATCTGTGCTATTATCGTGATGCTCGTGCTCGGTGTATGGTCGATTATGATTGATGCCCCGCTTGAGGAACCCAGCGATCCGACGAAGACACCCAACCCTTCTAAAGCACCATGGTATTTCCTCGCACTACAGGAGATGCTCGTCTACTTCGATCCATGGATTGCAGGTGTCGTGCTCCCAGGGTTGATCATCGCCGGCTTGATTGCTATCCCCTACATTGACATTAATCCCAAGGGCAAAGGGTATTACACAATAAAAGAGCGCCCCTTCGCACTCGCGGTATTCTCCTTCGGATTTATCATTTTATGGATCGTTCTGATGGTCGTCGGGACGTTCCTGAGGGGTCCCGGATGGAACTTCTTCGCGCCATGGGAAGCATGGGATCCACATCTCGTCGTTCCACTAACGAACGTGAATTTGTCATATCTTTTTGGCATCCGCGACGCGGATACTGCGAACTTTTTCGGGTTCGTAGTGGTGGCAGGCTATTTCGCAATCGGTCCCGTTTTCTACTTGTGGAAACGTAATAGTAGTCGTTTCTTACAGGAACTCGGTCTTGTCCGGTATGTCATCGTCTCATTTCTGTTCTTAACGATGCTCGCACTGCCGATAAAAATGATACTGCGCGTGGTTTTAAATGTAAAATATATCTGGGTGTCCCCGTGGTTCAACATCTAAGAATAGCAGTCAGTCGTCAGCAATTAGCAGTTTGAAACGGCGGGGCAGGGACTTTGTAGGACCAAGTTGTGTTCGCGATTCTTTATCAAAAACGGTAGCCCGTAATGAAATGGAGGGGTGTTTTTGCTTGGGCATTTCTTCAGATTTAAGAAAGGCACGTCAAACATGGAACCGACTCCATTCCTCCGCAAGGTACAATTAAAAATCCGCAAGGAAAATTAGAAAAAGGGAGAAAATTTCGTGAGGAGCAAAAAGGAAATTCCTGCTGAGAGTAAGTCGTATTCTGCTTTGTTCTTTATTCTATCCGGATTGTTAGGACTGGTGACGATATGGGGATTCTGGGATGAGATGATTACTCGGCGTCCTTGGAAGCAGATCCAGCAGCAATTTTATCAATATGAGTATGAAAAAACACACGCGGAATTAGAGAACGCAAAATTGGCTTTGCCTGAACTGCCGACACCTCAAGAGCCTGATGCTAAGGAGCTCGCAAGGTTAACGAAGGAGGTCAGGAACGCCCAGGTTTCCTTAGAAGAAGCCTTACAGGAACGCAAATTCCGACAGAGCGAATCCGATGCCATTAACTATAAATATCAGCACAGCCTCCACGAAGCCAAGGGTAAACACAATGAGACTGTTGACAAGTGGCAGAAGAAGTTAGCAGATTTTGAGTCCCAAATTGAAGGCGAACTCACCGAAGCCGTTTTGGGAGCGGAAGCTGCTTTTGCAAACACAAATATAGCTCTGGCGCAGTTTTATCAAGCCAATGGAGACGCACAAAGTGCCCTGAGCACCTACCTCATCGCCCTGAAATATAGTCCTACAGATACGGAAATTGCTACGGGTATCACCGCCGCACAAGCATCCCTTCAATCACTGCAAGCAGACAAAGCAAAACACGACGACGTTGCACGTCTTGAAGAAAAACTGCATTCGGTGGGTGGTATCAAGCGAACCTTTTTGGGGAGTCTATTAGAGAATCCTTTCCGTGAAACACGGACCATCGTTCAATATTATCTTGAAGACTTCAGTCATACCGCAGACAGGTGTGCTACATGTCACTTCTCCGCAGACACGGAGGGTTACGAACAATCCGCACAAGAGGTGTTTGAAGTAGAAGGTGATGGCGAAAATCCTGTTGCCCATCGTCTCAAGCACGCAAGCGTCAAGGTCGGTAGTGAAAATGTTATAATTGATGGATTTGAGGCGGAAGCCGATGAATATACATTAGTGGAAAACGGTACACTTACCTTCAGTGACGTGGATGTCTTCGGTGAAGTTGAAATCTCTTATGAGACCGGTTATCGTTCCGTCCTTCAAACGCATCCTCACCGAGATGTCCTTCTCGCCAAACATCCCGTTGATAGATTTGGGTGTACGCTGTGCCACGGTGGGCAGGGGCAGGCGCTCACGGCGAAAGCCGCCCACGCTTTGACACATGCTGAATACTGGCTCACGCCTGTACTCGGATTAGATGAGCATACCGGTAGAACATCCGAAGAGACGAAAGGCTATATGGAATCTAACTGTCGTCGCTGCCACGATGGCGTGATGATGTTAGATTACGGTGTGAACCCAGAAACGGATGAACCGCAGGATTATGCACCGAATTTGACGAACGGATTGGCCCTCTTTGAAGACCTTGGATGTCACGGATGTCACGCTGTTGAAGGGTATAGTGCCCTTGATAATATCGCCAAAGTCGCTCCATCACTTGCGAAAGTCGGCAGTAAGGTGAAAGATACAGCGTGGCTTGAAAGTTGGATTAAGAACCCTGAAGCTTATCTATCAGATGCGAAAATGCCCAATTTCTTCCCAGCCGACGGTATGACGCAGATTGTCTACCTTAAAAATGGTGGGATGCGCACCGGGGTTGTTACCAAAACAGCCAATGGCATTGTCATTAAAACAGACGATAGCACAGAATATCCTTACCCTGATAGTTATGTCCTCCGCATTGTTGATGAGGTGAAATCTATCTCGGCTTACCTTGCTGCGATGAATGATGCGGCATTGGATGCATCCAATGCCAAGTATTCCACGTCCGAAAGTGCTATTAAAGCAGGCGAGGAAACCGTCAAAACTGTTGGTTGCCTCACATGTCATGCTGTCGATGGTTTAGGGAGTGATTTTGCCCCGGCACTTGACAGTGTTGGCACAAAGGTTACGGCGAGCTACCTCCATCAGTGGATTAGCGATCCAAAAGCATACGACCCGGATACGAGTATGCCGAGTTTACGGTTAAGCACCAGCGAGATTGACAACGTCGTCGCCTATCTGATGAGTTTGCAAAAAGCAACGACCAACGCAGTTACCGAATCCATCGGCGAAGTAGATGTAGCCGAAGGTGAAGCACTCGTCAGAACTTATGGATGTTTCGGTTGTCACGAGATTCCCGGTTTTGAAAATGAGTCGAAGGTCGGTGCGGATCTCGGCGAATTCGGTGCGAAATTAGCTGATGAACTTGACTTCGGCGACACGGTGGGCATTGAACACAGTTGGACGGGGTGGACGCTCGGTAAAGTTACCAATCCACGACGTTATCAAACCCGCCGGATTGTTTCTCGGATGCCAGTCTTCCAGATTAGCGATGAAGACGCGAGAGCGATCGCCGTGCTTTTGAAGAGTTTTCAACCGGAGCAGTATCCGCTGAGTTATATCCATAACCGATCCGAGAAATTGAACGACATTGATGCGGGTAGACGATTGGTCAAGAAATATAACTGCACCGGATGCCACGAGATTGAAGGCGCGGGCGGTGATTATCAGGATGTTATCATTGCACATGAAGGGTTGAGCGAGATGGTTGCCAAGCAAGTGGCACCGCCACCCTTGAAAGCGGAAGGCGCAAGAGTGTATCCAGATTGGTTATTTACATTCCTCAAAGAACCCTCAGACATCCGATACGGACTCAAAGTCCGGATGCCGACATTCGGATTATCTGATGACGAGGCGACAACGCTGGTTAAATACTTCTCCGCGCTTGATAATGAACCATTCCCTTATGAAACGCTTGAAACGCCAACACCGACGAGTGCTGAATTACGAGTCGGGAAGCAGATTTTTGACGTGCTTCAGTGTATTTCCTGCCATCCAGCAAAAGGTGAGACTATTCCTGAAGGAAGTGACAAGGCAGGACGACCAGATCTCGCACTGGCGAAAGAGCGACTCAAGGCGGATTGGCTCATTGATTGGATGAAAGATCCGCAGTCCTTCCAGCCCGGAACAGCGATGCCGCAAGCATGGCCCCTCGTTGGTGGACAACACATGCCACTCGATGGTTATGCTGACAATGATGCTGAAAAACAGATTCGACTCGTCCGAGATTACCTCATCTCCTTGGAACGCTAATTTTACCTTGCGGAGAAATTGCACGTGTTAAGACTTTTGCGTGTTTTTGCTTGGGTATTTCTGCGTATTGTTGTAGGCTGCTGTCTTGGGGAAACTCAAACCTGTAGTCCGTAATGAAATGGAGGTGTTTTTGCTTGGGTATTTCTTCAGATAGATGGAACGCATCCGACATTTCAAACGCCCTTTATTACTCCGCAAGGAATAATTAAAAAATGAGACACCTTGTGGTCATTATCGTCATGATTATGGTATGGCTCAACGGCTTAATCTGGTTGGCTAAGCAGGTTGACCCGAGTACGAAGTATCAGTCAGAGGTTGAATACAAGTACGCTCGGTATTGCGCTGGATGCCATGGCAACAACGGAGAGGGCAACGGACGCATCGGACGTTTCAAAAGGTTGGATCCCGCAGACCTGACAGACAGCGATCTCTGGGATATGCACAGTGATGAACAATTGCTGGATAGCATCAATGCTGGAAAGGACGATATGCCGGCGTTCTACTATTACCTCAGTGATGAGGAACAACGGGAGATTCTCGCCTATATTAAGGAGATGTTTCGTCCGTAATTTGAAAGTGAGTCTTTAGAAAAAATTAATTTGAATTTTATAGGTCTATTTATTTGCATCCTAAAACTTTGGGGTGTTAATATATTGCAGGAAATTTAAAACATATAAGGAGAAGCCAAATTATGAAAATTTTCGTCTCCCTGCTTGTTAGCACGATGCTTGCAAGTGCTGCGTTCGCAGGGACCATCACCGGCACCGTAATGTATGAAGGCGACGCCCCGGCGCGTCCTGCCTTAACGGCTACCAAAGATCAACATTGCATTGACGCTGTAACAGGCACGAAATCTGAAGCTCTCGTTGTCTCAAAGGGCAAGGGTATTAAAAACGTCGTTATTTACGCTCGCGTCCGTGGCGCAAAACCTGTCGTTCCGGATAAGAACCCAGTGATGGACCAGAAGGCATGCGCTTACTACCCGCACGTCCTCGCAATTGTTGCTGGCTCTACTGTTGATATTACCTCCAGTGATCCGGTCGCACACAACGTCCACTCTCACGCGAAAAAGAACGACGCGATAAACTATCAGATTCCACAACCCGGCAAAATCATCCCGCACAAAGTCGAAAAAGCTGAGGAAATTAAGTTCACATGCGATATCCACGCATGGATGACCGGTTACATTGTTGCTGTTCCTAACAACTTTTTCACGGTTACGGGTTACAAAAATGCTGACGGCGCATGGATCAGTTCTGATGACTATGAAAAATCCACCGATACGGGTAGTTATTCGATCGCTGATGTACCAGCCGGTAGAGCCCGTGTTGTCGCATGGCATGAGGAACTCGGTTCAGCAAACAAAACCGTTGAAGTGCCAGCAAGTGGTGATATTGCTGTGAGCTTCACAAGTGCTGACTTCAAGAAACGCACAAAATAAATAGCATTGTCCCGCAAGCCCACACGCGGCTTGCGTCGCAATCAGTTTTCGGCGGTCAGTAAGCAATTCTTTTTGCTGACGGGAACCGAAAACCTATGGCTGATAGCCTGTTTGATTTGATAGTTTCGGAAAACCGAAAGGGGGCCGCTGACAGCCGACAGCTGACTGCCGAAAGCCATGAAAATATCTAAAAAGAGAATCTATCTTATACTTGGCTGTGTACTCTTCGCTTATGCCGTGATGGCTGTTGCGCCGGTATTTGCACAGGACGCAACCGAGGCAGAATATCGCGCCTTCCCGAAGATTGGTAGCCGAAATGCAGCATGGATCGCTGCCCAACTCCACCTGTTGTTCGGATCTTTTATTCTCGGGGTCCCAATGTTTGCCGTTATCATTGAATTTATCGGCTGGAAGACAAAGGACATGCGATATGACCGGATGGCGCAGGAGTTTATCAAGCTCTGTATGGGCGCGTTTTCAACGACAGCCTTGCTCGGTGGTGTGCTCGTCTTCATCCTCATCTGGTGTTATCCCAAGGTCATGACGAAACTCAGTGGGATATTCGGACCGACGATGATTTTTTACGTCATCCTATTCTTCGGCGAAACCTTTACGCTTTACCTTTACTCCTACGGATGGGATAAGATGCAGGGACGTCATAAGGGATGGCATCTCTTCCTCGGCGTGCTTCTGAATGTATTCGGCACTGCGATTATGTTCGTTTCTAACTCGTGGTTGAGTTACCAAACCAGTCCGGCAACCCAATACGGCGTACTCTCCGAAGGAAGACGGAAATCTTGGATTGAGGAGAAATTGGCTGCAGATCCAGCACTCACGCCTGAAACCGCTATGGAAGGTGTCACAAGCCATACAATGGTGCCGCTCCACAATGAGACAACAGGCGAGTTCATGGGAACCGTTTGGGATGCTGTCAACAATTTTACATGGATGCCTGTTAATATCCATCGTCTCGTCGGTAACATTGCCTTCGGGGGCTCGATTGTGGCGGCTTATGCAGCGTTCCGATTCCTCGTCGCGAAGACGAAAGAGGACAAAGCCCACTACGATTGGATGGGCTATACCGGAAACTTCATCGCGCTCTGTGGATTGATACCCCTGCCTTTCCTCGGTTATTGGCTCGGTAGAGAAATCTACATGTTCAATAACACAATGGGCATTAACATGATGGGTAGCCTCTTCTCTTGGTTATTTATTATTCAGGCAGTGATGATTGGTGTCCTGTTTATTGGCGCGAACTACTACCTCTGGTCAGGCATGGGACGGATCGAAGGGGCGGAGATCTATGCACGATACCGTCCGTATATGATTACCGTTATCGTTATTTGTGTCGCAATCTGGATGACCCCGCGGACGCTCTCTAAAATTTCAACTGCCAGTGAACTGAGCGCGATGGGCGGTGCAAACCACCCACACCTCGGATTGTTCGGCTTGATGACTGCCAAAAATACGGCAGTTAACATCATCATTCTCACGACTTTCTTGAGTTTCCTATTTTATCGGCGTTCCGGTAAGACACCTACGGCAAGTTGGAAAAAGGTTGGCAACATCGCTATTTCTTCGATCTTTTTCCTCGCGACCATCTCAATCGTGGTTATCGGCATCGTTGGGTTTACCGTTCCGACAGATTTGCGGGTCAATATCCTTACGCCTTATCAGGTCTTGGTTGCGCTCGCGGTGATGGCAGTTGTCACAATCCTTGATATTTTCATGTACCGCAAGGCGACAACGTCCGGCACTATCAAATGGGGCGAAATGACAGACCGCTCCCAATATGTGTTAATTCTCGTTGCCATTACGTTCACGTCCTTGATGGGACTGATGGGATACGCACGCTCAGGGCTTCGAGAGGCGTGGCATATCTTCGGAGTCATGCAGGATACCTCTGCTGATGCCTTTACACCGCTTCTCAGCGAGGCAGTGAACATGGTAGCAATTATCATGGTGATTTTCTTCGCACTCGTTGGGTTTATTTTCTGGCTCGGTTTGTGGGGCGAAAAGAAGAAGCAAGAAGCAGCAACTACCGCCGAAGCAGCGGTTCCTGCTGAAGGTGATGACTAACACGGGTTAGAAACGTAACTTTTGTGACGGGGCGTACGGAAACGTTAAAGTTCAAACCCACGTCATTTAACCGCAAGGAATAATTAGAGAGCGGTAGAACAAAGTGCCTAGTGCTGTGTCAAGTTGAGTTTGATAGTATTGTCAGTTGGGTTGAAGGGATTTTCCCTGTAGGGGCAGTCCCTGACACAGCACTAGCTCGTAATGAAAATTTTTAATAGTTCGCAAGGCGTTAAATGAAGGGGTTAGTTTCATAACGATTTTTGGGTGTCTCCGCCTGCGCCATTGTTGCAGGCTGCTGTCTTAAGCTAATTTTACATAACCGTAGTCTGTAGCGGAGTGGAAGACGGGTCTACGGAGAGGAACTTGAAGGTCTCCAACCCACCTCATCGAACCGCAAGGAATAATTAAAAATCCGCAAGGAATAATTAAAAAATGTCAAGGAATATGCTCGTAAAAATTGCGAGTCTCATCTTAATGGTGGTAAGTTTCATCGCCTATATTGCGGGGGCATCCGCGTTTCCGATCGCCTCGGAGAATTTATTGCCGTGGTCGGTCTGGTTTTTGGTTTCGGTAATCATAAACATCATTTTGTGGTCCAGCGTCATGAAGCTGTTGACGTTTTCACTGGCTGTGATCTGGTTTTATGCTTTTGTCGCGGGACTTGTCCCGGAAAGTTCGACAGCCGTGAGCGCAACTGAAGTTGATAGGACCGATCCGGAGGGAGCGGCTGAGCAGGGTGCCTTGATTTTTAATGGCAAAGGACAGTGTAGCGCGTGTCATACAGTGGATACTTCTGCGCCGAAAGGGAGATGTCCAGATTTGACGGACATTGGTATTAACGCTGCGAATCGCATACCCGGTATGGACGCGAAAACATATTTGATTGAATCGCTATATTTCCCGTGGAACCATCTTGTCCCCGGCTACGGCAAGATTATGCCAGAGATATGGAAAGCTCCGATTGCGCTCACCCAAGCCGAAATTGAATTCGTTATCGCTTACCTTCAGAGTCTCGGTGGTGAGATTGATCTCACGCCGTTTGATGAACCTATAATAAGACCCAAAGAAGGAACAGTTATTGAAGTACTTCCACCCATACTTACCGGTGATCCAGAACTCGGCAAAAAGGTTTTTGTGACGGCGGCGTGTATCTCGTGCCACGCTGTGATAGGTATAGAAAGTCCAGCTGCAGGTGAGACGAGCACAGAAGATTTTGAAATCGTCACTGCGCCGGACCTCTCTGAAATAGCCGCCTTTAACGACATGCGGTATCTTGAGGAGTCAATCCTGAAACCGAGTGCTCAGATTGTGAGCGGTTACGGTGCCGTTATCGTCCGTGCTAACGGAACGACCTATCAAGGAACGCTTGTCTCGCAGGATACGGAACAGATTGTCGTCCGAACCAAAACGGCAGACGGCGTTGAAGAGGAGCATACCCTCTTATTGAGCGAACTTGATGATGAACCGATTGAAGAACTTAGCAATCTACAAGCAAGAGGTTATTTTACGTTGACGCTAACGCCTACGGATTCGGATGCTCCGGTAAGCGGTGAAATCGTTTCGGAAACCGATGACACTGTGACACTTAAGATCGGTGGCGAAGACCGGTCGTTTTCCAAAACAGACGTGAAAAGCCAGATGACTGTTATCACTTTTGATGGTGATGAAATTGTTGGCGACTACGTTTCAGGCTCGATGGACGACGACGAAATTGTTCTAATCGTTGACGGAAGCGAAGAAATATTTGATACATTTGATCTTGAGGAAGCTACCTTCACCCGTGCCTCCGGCAAGAAGTTACTGGTCACATCGCCGATGCCCGAAAACTTCCCGCTACTGTTATCGGTATCAGATATGAGCAATTTGCTCTCCTTCTTGAGCACGCTTACGGGCGCAGCCGCGGAAGCAGTTTCTGACGGGGCAGCGGAGGCAATTCCGGCAGAATAGAAAACCGACGACTGACAACTGATAACCCTCTAAACCATAGTCCGTAATGTAATGGAGGACGGATATACGTAAAGGCACTTTATTTATGAAACCTGCCTAACCGAACCGCAAGGTAATATTAAAAGATGAAAAGACTGTCGCTCTTCACAATATGTCTCATAATTCTGATTGGTTCTTGGGCCGTACTACGATTTGCCGTTGGCGGTATCGTCTCAGTACCGATACCAGGCAGCGTAATTGCGATGTATATGGGGTTAGTTATAATCGCTATCTTGGTGCATATCTCCGTTGAGGATTCACTCTTTCGGGAATTTCTACGCCCCATCCGTGAAACACTCGTCGAGGACAAACGTCGAGTTCGCCGACGCATTATCGCGGTGTTAATCCCGTTGTTCCTGCTCGGCTATACCTATTCGATTATCGCCCAGCGCGCAAATCCTCCTGGAAGCCCACGTGACGCACACCCATCGCCGCCGCTTGAATTAACCTACAAAGATGAGGTTATCGGCACGATGCAAGATGTTGTGAACCCCTTCCGGCATTATGAAAAAGATGATCCAGAGGCGTTCAAGGCGCATGTTGAGAACGGCAGGCGTGTGTATTATCAGAACTGCTTTTACTGCCATGGGGATCACCTTGATGGACAGGGACACTTTGCGTCTCACCTCCAACCGCTGCCTGCTAATTTCCAAGATCCGGGGATTATTCCTAACTTCCAAGAGTCTTTCTTTTTTTGGCGGATAGCAAAGGGCGGACCGGGGTTACCTGCCGCTGGCACGCCTTGGGACTCGGCGATGCCTATCTGGGAAGACTACTTGACAAAAGACGAAATTTGGGACGTAATTCTCTTTCTATCCGAATACACCGGCTATCAGCCACGAACCTTTGGGGAGGGACACTAAGATGAGAACCAGAAATGTAACTCTCCTGATACTGGTCCTGGGACTGCTGTGTGCTGTTATGTCAACGCACGCCCAGAATGCTCCGGAAGCTTCTGAAAAAGGAAAAGAGGTATATGAACAGAGCTGCGCGCACTGCCACGGAACTGAAGGGAGAGGCGACGGTTCTGCCGCTGAGAATCTCCTTCCGAGACCGAGGGATTTCACACGCGGTTTGTATAAAATTCGGTCTACAGAGAGCGGGCAACTTCCGACCGATCAAGACCTCTTTGACATTATTACCATAGGGATGCCCGGATCGTCAATGCCCGGTTGGGAAACCTCCCTAAGTGCCAACGATCGTTGGGAAGTCGTGGCATATATTAAAACCTTTTACGATGGGTTCAAAGAAGATGAAGCACCACGGGAAATCAGTCTGGAAGATAAAATTCCTTATTCCGAGCAGAGTGTGGAAACCGGGAAGGAACTTTATGTTGAACTCGGTTGTGTTGAATGCCACGGGAACGTTGGTCGTGGTGACGGCACGTCCGCACCTACACTGACCGATGAATGGGGGTTCCAGACGTGGCCCGCGAATCTAACCCAAAGTTGGAATTTCCGGGGAGGGGCTGATACCGAAGCCATTTTCAAACGATTCATCGGCGGGATCGCAGGCTCACCTATGCCCGCATTTGAAGGCGATAGTTTCCTGCATTTCGGATTGACGGTGGAAGAATCCAAGCGTCTCACTGAATTGGAAAACAAAGACGAAATGACGGAAGCAGAGGAAGAGGAATCCGGGCAGTTTTACGAAAAAATGGATGAGGCTGTTAACATCGCACTCAATCGCGTGGAAGGCATAGAGTTGAGCGCGGCTGAGCAGCAGACGTATGATGACGCGATGAAGGTCGTCTATAAAAAGAGTTGGCATTTAGCGAACTACGTTAAATCTCTCGCGCCTGAAGAACGTCCGGAACCTGCGATCGGAAAAAACGTCCTCCGCTCACAATACGTGCAAGATGCGCTGCCGGGGATAGAGGATGCCGCATGGGAAACGCTTCAAGCCAGGCACTTCCCTCTTGTTGGACAAGTCGTCATTGAACCGCGACAGTTCAATCCAACAATTGATTCTGTGGACATCAAATCGTTCTACAATGACACGGAGGTCGCGTTCCTCTTCACGTGGGACGATCGGACACACACGACCGGTGACGAAACCGACGAGACGACAGGGAAACCCCTTGAGGACGCGTTGGCGATTCAATTTCCGGTGAAGGTGCCACAAGGTCCGACCGCACCGAAGCCTTATTTCTTAGGGGGCGGTAGGTTGGCGGTCTATCTCTGGCACTGGAAAGCCTCCACCCCTGAGCAGGTGACCGAACTCACCGCGAAGGGAATCAACAATGCCCAAGTTCAGGAAGCACAAGGCGCATTACAAGCGCAAGGTGTTTACACAGATGGGCAATACAAATTATGGGTAAAACGTGCCTTGAAGACCGATGACAAGAAGGACTTACAACTTGAGCCCGGTGTCTTTGTGCCTATCGCCTTCTCTGCATGGGACGGCGCGAACGGTGATGTTGACACAAAACGGGTCATGTCCAGTTGGTATACTTTTGTCCTTGAACCCGTTCCGTCTTCAAGACGGTTCGTTTATCCGCCTTTGATTGCGATTCTCTCTCTTGGCTTGCTCTTCGGTCTACGAGCAGTCGTGCAACGGAGAAATTCGGAAGTCTAAAATATGTGGATACCTCCTGTTTGTGCGCTTTAGAAGCGCGCCGATCGGTGGTATATCCTTAATTATAAAATCTAAAACTGATAACTACTCATAAAGGAGAAAAAATGAAAACCTATTTCTTGGCAAGTCTCGCTATGCTTCTCGCGTGTTGTTATGTCAGTGGGGCTTTTGCGGCTGACAGCGATGCAGAAGTGGAAATGTTAGTATTTCCTGATTCCTATGCTGCTGGAAGCGTTAGCGGTGGCGGCACAATTAGTGGCATCGTAACGTTTGAAGGCGACATGCCTGAGATGAAAGCACTGGAAATCACCAAAGACCAAGCTGTTTGTGGTGCTACCGAAAAGTATGATGAATCGCTTGTCGTTGGTGAAGGCAACGCTTTAAAAAATACGATTGTCTATCTCATCGACATTTCAAAAGGCAAAGATTTTGACAAAGCAGTTAAACTCGAAATCGACCAAGCAGGCTGCAAATTCAGTCCGCATGTCCAGATTGTTCCGGTCGGTGCTCGGGTGACGATGCTCAATACCGATAAAGTGAATCACAACGTCCATATCTTCAGTAGTATCAATAAGCCGGTTAACAAACTGCAGACGAAAAACCGCAGGAAAATGCCGCTTGCTGGTGTAAAAAAGGCGGAAGGTCCTGTCTCCGTCAAATGTGACATTCACGGGTGGATGTCCGCTTGGATCGCTTACGTTCCGCATCCCTATTTTGCTGTGACGAATGAAAAGGGCGAATTCACGCTCGAAGATGTGCCAGCAGGCACCTATAAACTCGGTTATTGGCATGAGGCATGTGGCACGAACAGTGATTCTCCGGCTGCTGTTACCGTAGAAGCCGGCGGTAGCGTAACACAAGATTTCACACTGAAACTGAAGTGATTGACGTAGAAAATCTCTCGCATTCATATCAGAAACGGCGCGCGCTTGACAATGTCAGCTTCAGCGTCTCATGCGGCGAGGTTTTCGGGCTTCTCGGACCGAACGGGAGTGGAAAAACCACTCTTTTTAGAATCCTGTCTACACTGATGCCGGTCACCTCTGGAACTGTTCGTGTTCTCGGATACGACTTAACCACCGAGGTGAAGGCAGTTCGGAAACTCTTGGGAGTTGTTTTCCAACACCCAGGGCTGGATGGCAAACTCACCGTTGTCGAGAATTTGCGGCACCACGGACACCTCTATGGACTTGCTGGCAAATCCCTGCACTACCGAATTTCCGAACTCCTCGAGCATTTCGGGGTCGCGGATAGAGCGAAAGAATCTGTTGAACGCTTATCCGGTGGTTTACAAAGACGCGTTGAAATCGCAAAAGCGATGCTCCATTCCCCCCGGGTTCTACTCCTTGACGAACCGACGAGTGGATTGGATGTCGCTGCACGCCGGCAACTCAATGACTATCTCGGCGCACTCGCGCATACGGAGAATATCCTCGTTCTGCTGACGACGCATCTACTTGATGATGCTGAGGTGTGCAATAGGGTCGGTATTCTGGATGTAGGTAGGCTCGTCGCTCTCGGAGCACCTAATGAACTCAAGGCGCAAATCGGTGGAGATGTTGTCCTCATAGAATGCGTAGACAATGAAGTCCTCCACACCGAGATCGTTGAGAATTTCGGCATTTCGCCGGTGTTGACCGATAATCAGCTTCGGGTTGAATGTGAACGCGGGCATGAGTTCATCCGAGATTTAGTCGCCGCCTTTCCAGATGAGATTCAATCGGTTCGATTTGGGAAACCGACACTGGAGGATGTGTTTATAAAATTGACGGGCAATCCATTCGTGTAGAGGAATGGCTATCGGTTATTAGCCATCAGTTGAAAGAAGTATCTTCAACTTCAAATACCTCTTTGCTGACTGCTGACTGCTGACTGCTGACTGCTAATGAAACCGATTACAACGATATGGTGGCGCGAAGTCATCAGGTTTTATCGCCAACGGAGTCGACTCTTCAGTGCTATCGCACAACCCTTAGTATTTTGGTTGCTCATCGGGAGCGGTTTGAGTGCCTCTTTTCAGCCCTCTGGTGAAACAGACGAGCTCAGTTATATCGAGTACTTTTATCCCGGCATTGTCGTTTTGGTCTTGCTTTTTACGTCCATTTTCGCTACAATCTCTGTCGTGAATGACCGACGTGAAGGCTTCTTGCAAGGTGTACTCGTGGCTCCCGTGCCGAGGTGGCAGATTATACTCGCACAAGCATTAGGCGGCACGACGTTAGCAGTCTTGCAAGGCGTTCTGCTACTACTCCTTGCACCCATGACCGGTATCCGATTCGGTGCAGCGTCGCTCTTTGCCACGCTCGGTGTAATGGCACTTTTGGCGTTTGGTTTGACAAACCTCGGACTGCTCATCGCATGGCGGATGGAATCAACGCAAGGGTTTCATGCGATTATGAACCTCCTGCTGATTCCGATATGGCTCCTCTCTGGCGCGTTTTTTCCGAGTACGGGCGTGCCTGGTTGGTTAGAATGGACAATGAAATTCAATCCGTTAACGTATGGGCTTGCCGCTTTTCGGCAGAGCCTTTACCTTGACACCGCCGCGAAGGCAATTGGAGAGGGACCGGCGTGGACACTCTCTCTGCTGATTACCGGTCTGTTTTGTGTTTTGACGTATTTAGGGGCAACGCTTACCGCGTCTGCACAAACGAATTAGACTTGTTAGAAACAAAAATTTGACGCGTTTTCACTTTTCAATAAGTGAGACGTCCTGTTAAGGAGAACCTATGCTGCAATGGCTCCCAGAGAACGTATCAACGTTCGGGCAAAGCGTTGATAGCCTCTTTTACGCTATCTATTATCTTACCCTCGTTGTGTTCATCCTTGTGATGGGAACCCTTATCGTTTTCCTGATTAAGTATCGTCATCAGGAGGGGAAGAGGGCGGACTACATTGAAGGTAGCACAACGCTGGAAATTGTCTGGACCGCCGCTACAACGGTAATTGTCTTCGGACTCGCGATGCTCAGTTACCCGCAGTGGAATAATATTAAATCGCCAACACAATTTCCTGAGAATCCAGATGTCGTTGTCCAGGTCAGTGGGAAACAGTTTAACTGGGATATGACCTATCCCGGTCCCGATAACGAGTTCGGAACAGATGATGACTTGGTATTAGAAAACGAATTGCATGTGCCGATCAACGCGGTCGTGCATATCCGCTTAACCTCCGTGGATGTCATCCACAGTTTTTTTGTGCCACAATTGCGACTGAAACAGGATAGTTTGCCCAACCGATTTATCAACGTCTGGTTTGAGGCAACAAAGGCAGGTCGTTATGAAATTCCGTGCGCTGAATTGTGTGGATTTGGACACTCCGGAATGCTCGGGTATCTCAATGTGCATACGCAAGAAAACTACGATGCCTGGGTGCAAGAAAGATGGCCTCAGTAGGCTGAAGGAGGACGATAACGATGCACGATAACGAACATGCGTCACATCATCACGAAGAAAGTTTTATTAGAAAATACATCTTTTCGCTCGACCACAAGATGATCGGCAAGCAGTTCCTTGTCTACGGACTGATTATGTTTTTCGTCGGGGGTGGGCTCGCGCTCCTCTTTAGATGGCAACTCGCCTATCCCGAAAGACCTTTACCGATTATCGGTGCTTCACAACAGTACATGGATGAAGGTGAAGTTGTCACCGGGGCTGACAGGATGTGGGAGAATATTTATGAGTCCGAGAAAGAGGAGTGGCTTGAGGTAAACATGCCCAATGGGGTCGTCGAACCGGCATTTTACAACATGCTGTTTACGATGCATGCCACTATTATGGTCTTCTTCGTTGTGGTTCCCATCTTGGTGGGGACTTTCGGAAATTTCCTGATTCCGTTGATGATTGGAACACGCGATATGGCGTTTCCTATCCTCAACATGCTTTCATTTTGGCTCGCGGTTCTCGCTGCAATTATTATGGCAATCGGGTTCTTTGTACCCGGCGGTCACGCCGCTGCTGGATGGACAGGCTACGCACCGCTCTCCGCCGATCCGCAGTGGACGGGGGTCGAGTGGGGACAAAACCTCTGGGCAATTAGTTTACTCATTCAAGGGTTTTCCTCGCTGGTAGGCTCTATTAACTACATCACGACGATCATTAATATGCGCGCACCTGGGATGACGTTCTTCCGACTCCCGTTAGTTATCTGGTCGCTTTTCATCGTCGCGATCCTGTTGCTACTCGCTTTCCCCGTGCTGTCGTCTGCGCTCGCACTTCTCATCTTTGATAGGCTTGCGGGAACGACGTTCTTCTCTGCAACAGTTGAAGGCGGCGGAGACCCGCTCTTATGGCAGCACCTTTTCTGGTTCTTTGGACACCCTGAGGTCTATATTCTCATCTTGCCCGGTATGGGTATCGCTTCTGAATTAATTGCTGTCTTTTCACGGAAACCGATCTTTGGATACCGTTCTATGGTCTACGCAATGATCGCCATTGCGTTTTTGGGATGGATTGTCTGGGGGCATCACATGTTCCAAAGTGGAATGCGACCCGGACTCGGTTCTGTGTTCATGACGACAACCATGCTCATTGCGGTGCCGTCAGCCATCAAGACATTTAACTGGCTCGGCACAATGTTCCGGGGTGCAATCCGATTCACAACACCCATGCTCCACGGGATCGCTTTCGTCTCAATGTTTGTGATTGGTGGATTGAGCGGTATCTACATGGCAAACACACCTGTTGACATCTTCATCCACGATACATACTACATTGTCGCACATATTCACTATGTGGTGTTCGGCGGAAGTCTGTTCGCTATTTTCGGCGGCATCATCTTCTGGTTCCCGAAGATGTATGGGCGTTATATGAACGATGTGCTCTCCAAAATTCATTTTTGGCTGACGTTCGTCGCGTTCAACTGCACCTTCTTCCCGATGCATATTCTCGGCATCGGTGGACACATGCGGCGTATCTCCAACCCGACGCAATATGAATTCCTACAGGAACCAACAACGATTAAGTTTTTAATGTGGCAGTTTGAATTCCAAGGATTTGTAGGGATGAATATTTTTATCACGATGAGTGCGTTTACCCTCGGATTTGCACAGTTGATACTGGTCTTTAACTTCTTCTGGAGCATTTACCGTGGGAAAGTTGCCGAACAGAATCCGTGGCAGGTGACGACATTGGAGTGGGAGGCACCTACACCTGTCCCACACGGCAATTTCGGTCAAATTCCGACTGTCTACCGGGGTCCCTATGAATATAGTGTTCCGGGTGAAGAGGATGACTGGACACCGCAGGCACGACCTGAACATGCCCCCGCAACAAGCGGCGACTAACGGAGGTGGATGGAAGGATGGAAGAGAAGACTGGAAGGATGGATGGGAGGAAGAGTGGAGATCCAATCTTCCAATCTTCCAACCTTCCTCCCAATTATAGTCCATGGCTTCACAGAACGGCACGCCTCACCGCAGGCGCAACTTTCTTATTGATTGTCATCGGCGGGATTGTCACAAGTACAGAATCCGGATTAGCAGTGCCTGATTGGCCGACAACCTTTGGGTATAATATGTTCCTCTATCCACTGTCAGAAATGGTAGGAGGCATCCTTTACGAACATAGTCATCGGCTCATGGGTTCTCTTGTTGGACTTTTGACGGTTGGTCTCTTTGTTTTCCTTTTGGTGAGAGATTCACGCAAATGGCTGAAATGGCTTGGGCTTGCCGCGCTGGTCGCTGTCATTGTGCAAGGTGTTCTCGGTGGGCTTCGGGTTACACAGATTAATCGCAACTTCGCGATCGTGCATGCATGCCTCGCACAAGCGTTCTTTGCTCTGCTTTGCGGAATTGCTTGGTTCACCTCTCGCGATTGGCAACAGGATAAAGGGGAACCAGACAGGCGATCAGCAATCAGCAATCAGCAGTCGGTAAAGAGGTTTTCGTTTAACAAAAACCCTCTTGCTGAAAGCCGAGAGCCGAAAGCCGAAAGCCATCTTAAAGCACAGAAGCTGCGGCGGTTAAGCCTGATTACGACATGCCTCATTTATGTGCAGCTCATCTTTGGCGCGATTTTGCGGCATACTGGAAGCAGATTGGACGCACATCTTCTCTTCGCTTTCTTGGTTGCCCTGCATATCTTTCTATTGGTAAGACGTTTTCTCAGCATGAGCAGTGAGACACAGAGAATTGGGCAATCGATGCCGATGTTATTGTTGGGTTTGCTTGCGATTCAGTTGATGCTCGGCACGGGGGCATTTTTCGCGAAGCTTACCGCTTTCGGGGAAACCTTCGCAACCGCACTCACGGTCACGATCACGACTGCGCATGTCGCAGTCGGAGCACTTATGTTGGTAAGCAGTTTTGTGCTTACCCTGAAAATCTATCGGTTCACCGATGCATCGGTAGTTGTCGGGGCACCCACGAGGGATGCCTTGCTGACAGAATAATACAGGTATTAGGATGAGGGGTATCTTTGCGTAAAATATTAGCCTCAAAAACGTGCTGTCTTAAGCTAATTTTCGTAACCGTAGCCCGTAACGAAGTGGAGGGCGACTCGTGAGAAGGGTGTGC
>JAGWBV010000062.1:59206-76424 GCA_021295715.1 Candidatus Poribacteria bacterium
GCTGTCTTAAGCTAATTTTCGTAACCGTAGCCCGTAACGAAGTGGAGGGCGACTCGTGAGAAGGGTGTGCTAAAATTTCAATTTACGTCATTCCTCCGCAAGGTATAATTAAAAAATGCGTTCAACAACGGTAACGTTACCAGACAATACAGATACAGTGAACCGACCGGCGAAGCCGACGGTTTTTGCGCATCGCGCCGCTGACTTTGTCGAACTCGTCAAACCGAGATTGGTTGTGATGATACTCATTACGACCGCCGCGGGCTTCTATCTCGGCGCGCAGCAGACTATAGAGTGGCTCCGATACCTGCATACGCTCGTTGGGGCAGGATTGACAGCGGCGGGTGTCTTGGGACTTAACCAATACCTTGAACGCGATGTAGATGCACAGATGAAGCGGACGCAGGAGAGACCGCTCCCCGGTGGTAGAATGAATCCGTTGACGGCACTTCTTGTCGGTTCTATCCTCACGGGCAGTGGGATGCTCTACCTGACGTTTATCGTCAATGTGCTGAGTGGTTTTGTCATTTCGCTGATAGTTGTGAGTTATCTCTTTCTCTATACACCGCTCAAACGGAAAACCTCGCTGTGTACGCTTATCGGAGCAGTGCCCGGCGCGCTCCCGCCTGTCGTTGGATGGGTTGCCGCACGAGGTTCACTAACGGGCGAGGCATGGGTCCTATTTACGATACTCTTTTTGTGGCAGATCCCGCACTCTCTCGCAATAGCCTACATCTATCGCGAAGACTACGCAAATGCGGGATTCCGTTTGTTGCCGGTCATTCACCCGGATGGAACGAGTACATGCCGTCAAATTGTGGTTAATTGCGTCGCGCTTCTCGGCGTCGGCTTGCTACCGACATTATACAACATTGCGGGTAGCGTTTATTTCTTCACAGCACTGCTATCAGGCGTAGGGTTTCTGGCGGTCGGGATCTATTTAGCACGCACACGTTCGGTAAAAGCCGCACGCTATCTGTTATACGCCTCGCTGCTCTATCTGCCGTTGGTATTTGTCACGATGGCGTTGGATAAAATTTAGTCGGGAGTCTGCAGATTATGAACGCGCCAGAGCACCGAAAGCAAAACCGCCGCCTTGGACTCATTTTGTGTCTACTGTTTGCAGGATTGTTTGTCGTCGTGACGATTGCAATTATTACAGGCAGCAAAGCACCTCAGTCTGTTGAAAGTGTCATCAAGAGTCTGGTCGTCCCTGTTTTGGGTGTCATTGGGTTACTGCTGGTTATCGCGGCGGTCATTGAGATTGTTCTTCGGATTTTAAAAAATAGAGCGCGTGAATGATGGCACATGATAACTCTCAAATACAGAGACACCAACCATTGAGCAACGCACGATTGGGAATATTAGTCCTACTCGGTGCAGAGACGATGTTGTTCTCAGGACTCATCGGGACGTTTCTCGTATTTCGGGTCGGTAATGTTACCTGGCCCCCGCCGTCGCATATCGGGATTGAGTTGCCGCGCGCGGTAACGGGTATCAATACTGTTCTGCTCTTATTGAGCGGCTACACGATGTTTCAAGCACGCCGCGCAATTCAGAAGGACCAACTGAAGCAACTCTGCAATTGGCTACTGCTTACTGGAGGGCTCGGTTTACTCTTCCTCGGTGTACAGGGAAGCGAATGGGTACAACTCATTCGCAACGGGCTTACCCTCCAATCTGGGGTCTATGGCGGCATCTTTTATGTACTCATCGGGTGCCATGCCGTCCACGTGCTGAGTGCTGTTATCTGGCTATTCATCGTTTTTGGAATGGCACTCACAGGGCGTTTTTCTGCTGAACGTTACGTAGGTGTTGATACCTGTACTATCTACTGGATTTTTGTTGTCGCACTTTGGCCAATTCTGTATGTGTTGGTATATCTCTTTTAATGGTTGTCGGTTAAGGGGCAGATCCGTTGAACCAGAGTCCTCTTTAACTGAAAACTGTCCACTGACACCTATAAAAAGGAAGTGTTGAATGAGCAAATCGTTTTATACAAATGCTGTATGGGCTGCCATCTTGGTACTCGTTATGTTTATAGTCCCGATGTCCGTTGAGGCATGTCCAGGATGTAAAGAACTTGATGAACCTATCAATAAGGGTTTTAATTGGAGTATCCTTTTTATGATGGCGATGCCGTTTACGGTTTTCGGTCTCATCGGCGGCACGATTTTCTTACATTGGAATGGTTATCGGTTATCGGTAGTCGGTAGTCGGTTAAAAAAGGATTTTCTACGCATCAGAAATCTCCTTAACTGACAACTGACAACTCTTAAAACGGAAAGGAGTTAGATATAGTGGAACACGCTACCACTTTAGATCACACTGAAGATGTATATGAGCCTTCGCTTACGCCGGACAGTCTTGGTAAACTCGGCATGTGGATCTTTCTCGTTGGAGACACCATGTCGTTTGGTGCCTTGCTGGCGGCTTATGCCGCCATTCGAGCAGGGGCAGGCGCAATCGGTTGGGCTCCGCCAACTGAGATTCTTGGCATTGAGCTAACCGCGTTTATGACATTCCTGTTGATATGCAGTAGTGTCACGATGGTGAAAGCATTGGAGTCGATTCAGAACGGCAATGTCTCACGCATGTGCATGTTCCTTGGGTTGACAATCGGCGGAGGCATCATCTTCCTTGGGTTACAGGCTTATGAATGGTATCATCTGATTCACCACGGGTTGACACTTACTGGTATTCCTGATCACGGGTTATCGGGTGCAGCGATTAGCGGTTCGACGCTTTTTGGTCCGACTTTCTACGCCATCACAGGTTTCCACGGGATGCACGTAACAGGTGGTGTCATTTATCTTTTGGTTATCTTGATACACGGTTTGCGTGGCAGATATACCGCTGAGTTTAACCATGAGGTAGAAATCGTTGGGCTCTATTGGCACTTCGTTGACCTGATTTGGATTATGGTCTTCACCTTCATTTATCTACTATAGGAGGACATGAAAATGGCACAAAATGGGCACAAAGAGCATCCGAAATACATGAATATTTTCTGGTGGCTCACCGGGCTGACCGTCCTTGAACTTTTGGTCGTCATACCGGATTTCCCAACCGTAGTTAAAGCCATTCTGCTCATCGGACTGGCGTGTGCTAAGGCCATCTTGGTTGCAAATTATTTCATGCATCTGAAATTTGAAAGGAAGACATTGGTGGTTATTGTAATGACACCCTTCCTTATCTGTGTTCTGCTCGTTTTCGCGTTGATGCCCGATCTCACGTTAGACTCGCGAATCGAAGGTGGAACGGAACCGACAACAGAAATTGTAGATACGTCCGCTCACTAACTGCTGGTTGGTCTGGATGTGGAGATACCCAGTGAACCCAACACGCTGCTAAAGACGTTGGATACACAGGAATCCTAAAATCCGCGATAATCTATGATTCAGACACTGCGGACATAACAATACTTCAGGAAGAATGTGGTCATCTGCATCTTAAATTGGCTTCTATGGTGCTCGGTATGGAAACACAAACTGCCAATACCAACACAACTGGACGGCGACTTGACAAAAGTACCCTCATCTGGGTAGTGCTCGGTGTGATCATCATCGGCATCGCGGGGATCAATTTGTGGTCGGTGTTTGGCACCAAATCGGAAGTACCGGTTTCTAAGAGTGACGCTGTCAGTGTTCCAGACTTTAGCCTGACAACACAGCAGGGAGAGCCGTTGGCACTGTCCGACATGAAGGGCAAAATTTGGGTCGCAGACTTTATCTTCACCAATTGCCCAACGATTTGTCCGGCAATGACACAGGAGATGGCACGCCTCCAGTCCGAATTTGTCGCGGATCCGATCTATTTTGTCTCCTTCTCCGTGGATCCGGAGCGGGATACATCACGCGTTCTCTCGCGCTACGCAAAGGCTTATGGTGCTGACGACAGACGTTGGCACTTTCTTACGGGGAACAAGGCGGATATCTACGAGTTAGCCGCGGACGGATTCAGTTTAGCCGCGGGACACAACGGCACTGAACTCCTTCATAGCACGAGGTTTGTTCTCGTCACGCCAGATGGGAACATCTATGACTACTACGATAGCCGAAGCAAACCGGCACTCCTGCGTCTACGGCGGGATATCAAGATGCTTCTCGAAAAATGATTTTTTAATTATTCGCCGTGCGTTCGGTTAGGTTTAGTTTGAACTGGATTTTTTCTACGTAACCCGTCCGATCTTACACATCGGACTACACGCTCTGGTCAAGTCGGTTTGTTTAGAGGCAATGATAAACGATGTACCAAGTTTGTTAATTTCCGTGGCGGCTTTTGTGGTTCATTTCACGTTTGGGTTTTACCGTGGGCGGTTTAAGAGATTCAGTCGTCCGTGGAGCAGATGCCTCTACATACCGATTGTTATTAACATCGTTGTGCGGCGTTTTGTTCTCCATTGGGGATGGCAAACCGCGATGGTTTACTTATGGCCCGCAACCTTGATCGCCCATATCCTCGGTGGCTTTCTGGGGGCTCGTTACAAACCAAGTGAACAGGATGAACTGTAGAGATGGCAGTTGAGTTCCCTAACCCGAAAGACCGAAACCATAGCCCGTAATGGAATGGAGGGCGGATATAAGAAGCGCACCTAAAAGTCGAAACGTCCGTTGTTTCTCCGCAAGGTAAAATTAAAAATCCGCAAGGAAAATTAAAAAGATGATAAAAAAAATCTACGTACCTGTTGACAATTCCGACTACTCGGACGCAAGTATCGCTCTATCAGTTGCGTTCGCAAGGAAGTTCGGATCCCAATTGGTAGGTTCGCACGTTTACGCCGCAAAAATGCACGATGTTCGCTTTAAACAGATGGAATATACCCTGCCGGAGGAGTATCAGGACGAGGTCGAGCTTGAGAAACAACGTCGTATCCACGATACGCTCATTACGATGGGACTCCAACTCATCTCGGATTCCTATCTTGAGGTGATGAAGCAGAAGTGCACTGAATTTGAGATCCCATTTGAAGCGAGAATGCCCGAAGGCAAGCACTTCATAAAACTCGTTGAGGACATTCAGGAAGGCGATTACGATCTCGTGATTATCGGGGCACTCGGTATGGGTGCCGTCAAGGATAGCCTCATCGGTGGCGTCTGTGAACGCGTCGTCCGCCGTATTAATACCGATACACTCGTTGTCCGGGACCTTGAATCGATTGAAGAGAGTGAAGGAAATATCCTCGTCGGAATCGATGGAAGTCCGGAATCTTTCTCAGGCTTGAAAACCGCGATACAACTCGGACGTAAGTTCAATAAACAGGTCGAAGCCGTTGGCGTCTATGATCCGTATCTACACTACATCGTCTTCAATTCTGTGGTGAATGTCCTCACAGAACGCGCCGCACGGACTTTCAGATTTAAAGAGCAAGAGCAACTCCACGAAGAGGTGATTGATACAGGTTTGGCAAAAATCTATCAGTCGCATTTGGAGGTTGCGCGCGCTATCGCAAAAGAGGAACACGACTACGCCCTAAAAATTACCCTACTTGACGGAAAAGCCTACGAAAAGATCCTACAATATGCACGAAAAACGAATCCGTGGCTCCTCGTTTTAGGCAGAATCGGTGTCCACAGTGAACAGGATATGGACATCGGTAGCACCGCCGAAAATCTATTGCGTCTTGCCCCTTGTAACGTCCTGCTGTCGAGCCAACGCTATTTCCCGCAAATCGATGTAAAAGCAGAGGAGACGCTCGTCTGGACGCAGGAGGCTATGGATCGGATGGAGAAAGCGCCATCGCTCGTCCGCGGCATTGCCAAGACGGCTGTCCACCGGTTCGCTATAGAGCGTGGGCATTCCGTGATTACCGAGAGTGTCATTGACATGGCGATGGAAGCCATCATGCCGCAACGTGCCTCTGAGCAGTTGACACGCGTCGCGAAGGAAATCGCCGAACAGAAAGTGTTGGAATCAGATGCCGTCCAAACCTACATCTGTGGCGAATGCGGCTACGCCGCGCACAACCAACAGCCTGTGAAGTGTCCCGTCTGTAGTTCATCGCCGGAGCGTTTTCAGAGGGTTGACAAGGGTTCATTGCAGAATATCGCTGTAGACGAGGGGGGCACTGACGAGGAAGAGACGTTTGACGGTGTACGACTCCAATGGTCGGAACAGGCGAAAAAGGCGCTGCGCGGTGTCCCGCGCGGCTATATGCGCCGAAACGTCAAAGCACGTATTGAAAAATCCGCACGTTCTCAAAAGATTGCCACGATCACAAACGCCTTCGCAACCGAGATTATCGAAGACAGTATGGGTGAAGCGGCGGCAGTCCGTGAAGACGCTCCCGAACTCAGAGCCGTGCAAGCACAGACCGACGCTGGGAACACTGAAGTCGTTCAGGACTTTGAGAGTCCAGTGCAATGGACCGAGGAGGCAATCGAACGTTTGAACTTGGTGCCTGCTGGATTTATGCGGAATATCACGCAAACACGGATTGAGCAGCGAGCGCAGGAAAACGACGTTCCCCAAGTTACACTTGATTTCGCCGCTCGCGTCATTGAGGACGGCAGAAGTCTCGCCAATGAGGTCCTTGGGGAGTACTATCAACAGCCAAATCAGGACTGATACCCGCTCCATTCTAAAGTGTAGAAATTCCTTTGTGCCGTATCTTATAGTAGTCGGAGCCATTCAATTGTCACGAACCATTTTTGTAGGAGGGGTTTATAACCCCGATTCGGATAACTATGGTCAAAATTGCGTAAGTCCTGATGGAAATAGGCGGAGTCGCTGATATTGATGTGTAAGTGCAACTATTGTAGGACTTACGCAGTTGACCCGTTTTCATGTGGTCTTTGGTTCGTAGTAGCGCAATTCTGCGGCGTACTCGCCCAAATGCGACGTGCATTATTGCGCTTTCTTCGGGAATATCCCCTCAATTTTGGCATGAAAGCCAATTTTGCGTAAGTCCTGTATTGTTTAAAACCGGAGTAAACGATGAGCAACATTCCAGCGGTCACATTCCAAATCCTCGGTCCAAATGAAGGCGTTGCGGAGGGTTCGCACAAGGGTTTATGGTTTAAAGTGCAATCGGATCCCCCACCAGCGAGTAATCTTGTCGTTGGCGACAGTCCGGCACCGTCATGATTCTGAAGCATGAAAGCCACTCTGCAGATCTTTTTTACAGGACAGTGGAAGGTAAACTTGATGTATGGCTCGAAATTGAACCTTTCGCTTCCCTCTCTGATCTGGAGTTTCCCGTTTTCACAAACGAAGGCTATGTTATAGAGGCTGGGCATGAATTTCTGGAATACAGCGTCGGAAGTTTATCAAAAATAACGCCTTACCAGTGGAACGGTCCTGAGCGAGGCGTATGGACAGACGAGAAGCGTTGAAGGATAGCAGTTGGCGGTCAGCGATCGGCAGTCAGCCAGAGGGTGTTGTGGAGGGTAAGGCGATGTGTCCTGCAACACGAATTACTAATGGAAACCGAAAGCCGATAGCCATTTCCCTATCTCAACGAGGACCACTGAGGAGCAAGACATGAACATCATGCGAAATGTTTTACGAAATATCCTAACACTCCTACTTGGGGTGTTTATTCTGGTCGCGGATGGTTTTACAGACAACTGGCACCAGTGGCGCGGACCGAACAACGACGGTGTCAGCCAGGAGACCGACCCGCCTATCCAATGGAGCCAAACCGAGAACGTCCAATGGCGTTTGCCACTTCCCGGTGATGCTGCCTCTACGCCTGTTGTCTGGGAAGATAAAATTTTCCTGACTTCTGCTGAAGGCAACACCCTCGTCTTGATGTGTATCAGTACCGAAGGCGAAGAACTCTGGAAGCGGACTTTAGGACGCGGCAACCGCGTTGTCCGTGGCGGCGAAGGCAATTCTGCCGCGCCGTCTCCTGTGACCGATGGCGAGCACGTCTGGGCGTTCCTCGGCACCGGGGATCTCGCCTGCTACGATTTCGATGGGAATCAAGTATGGCACACCAATCTCGCTGACCGTTACGGTAGATTTAACCTCTATTTCGTCATGTCAACAACCCCGTTACTTGATAAGGATCGGCTTTACATCCAACTCATCCACAGCAATGCATGGCTCGTGCTGGCTCTCGACAAAATGACGGGGAAAGAGATCTGGAAGCATAAACGCAAAAGCGACGCAACTGAGGAGTGTGAACACGCCTATACCTCTCCGATTCTCTACCGTGATTCAGAACGTGAATATCTCGTCGTCCACGGCGCAGACTATGTCACGGCTCACAGTCTTACGGATGGGAGTGAAATCTGGCGGTGTGGTGACTTGAATCCAAAGGAGCGTTATAACTATTCCCTCCGATTCGTCGCTTCTCCGGTTGCAATGGAAGGACTTATCGTTGTTCCCTCAGCGAAGAACGGACCCGTTGTGGGCATCGATCCAGCTGCACAGGGCGACATTACGAACAGCGAATGGCAACGTTGGAAGCTTCAGCAAGGCACACCAGATGTTCCGTCTCCACTCATCCATGACGGGTTAGTGTATCTCTGTCGGGAGAACGGTGATCTGATATGTCTTGATGCCGAGACCGGCAAACAACTCTATCGAGAACGGACACATCGCCACCGACATCGCGCCTCGCCGATCTATGCGAACGGATACGTCTATCTCACATCTCGGGATGGTGTTATCACCGTTGTAAAGGCGGGACGTGAATTTGAGGTGGTTGCCAGCAATTCGATGGATGAGGTCATCGC
Organism: Candidatus Poribacteria bacterium; assembly: GCA_021295715.1. Taxonomy (NCBI): domain Bacteria; phylum Candidatus Poribacteria; species Candidatus Poribacteria bacterium. The sequence continues at coordinate 67,891 of JAGWBV010000062.1, forward strand.
CGCATCTCCCGTTCTCGTAAACGGGACGCTCTATCTGCGCAGTTATCAGGCACTCTATGCTATCGGTGGTTTTTAATCTGGTGCAAGCGAGTAATATCATCTCTATTTGAAGAGTTTGCGTAATGCGTGTTCTCTGTAGGGGCAACCCTCGTGGTTGCCCGCAAACTCACCGGTCACAATGTATAAGTAATTCTAAAATCTATCATAAATGAAAACTTATAGAGAACTACCAAGCGATGCCGGGTCCAACATTATCGGGCAAGTCACGGCGCAGGTGAACCGACTCCAGAAACGGCTCGCCTCGGTCAAACACACCGTCGCGATTATGAGCGGGAAAGGCGGTGTCGGCAAGAGTGCCCTCACTGCGAACCTCGCCACCGCGCTCACGCTGAAGGGGAACACTGTCGGGGTCGTCGATGCTGACATCAACGGACCGACGCTCGCCAAGATGATGGGGGTGCGTAACGCTACGCTGGAATACACACCCGCCGGAGTCAAGCCTGCGATGACCACACTCGGCACAAAACTTATCTCTATGGATCTGCTCTTGGCGGAAGACGATGCCCCGGTACTCTGGAATGCGCACACCCAGAAGGACGCGTTCACGTGGCGTAGCACGATGGAGGTCGGTGCACTCCGAGAATTCATCGGCGATACGGAATGGGGAACGTTGGATTATCTCCTACTGGATTTGCCTCCCGGAACCGATCGGCTGCCGAACGTGGCAGAACTTATCCCCGACCTCGGGGGTGTGGTCGTCGTGACAATCCCCTCTGAGGTATCGCAGCTCATCGTCAAAAAATCGATAACAATGGCGAGAGATATTCTCAAAGTTCCGATCATCGGTGTCGTCGAAAACATGGCGTGCTATGTCTGTCAACATTGTGGCGAAGAGGAACCGCTTTTTTCCAGTGACGAGACGTTGGATACTGCATTCCAGCAGGATCTTTTGGGCAGTGTCCCCTTTGATCCAAAACTCGCCCGTTCTGGTGACGACGGAACTTTGTATCTGCATGAATACCCGGACGCTCCCGCGAGCAAGGTACTCATACAGGTAGCTGAACAGGTTCAAGCATTTTTTGAAAAAAGCCCGTGAAATATGAACCCTACGTTAACCGCAAGGTATAATTAAAAATTGGTGGTGCCATGCGTGTAGCCTGCAACAACGGCGCAGGCGGGTCTACGCAAAAATCCTTGATTGATCAGATCCACCTGACCGAACCGCAAGGTATAATTCAAAAACCGCAAGGAAAATTAAAAAATGAAGTTCTTATGTACAGACTGTGATACAGCGATGAAATTTAAAGATGTAACCCGTCCCGAACAAGGCTCCGTGACAGCGCTCTTTGAATGTCCTGACTGCTTTACCGAGATCGCCATGTTCCTGAATCCGTCGGAGACCCAGATGTTAAAATCCTTGGATCTCAAACTCGGTGGGAACAACGAAGCAGCGCAACCGATGCAGATGGTGCGTTCACAGTTAGAGACAGGAAAGACCGAAGCGATGCCGAACGAGTTTTCCCCAGGAATGGGTTCCGGTGAAACCGCTGAAGGCGGCAAATGCCCGTTTACCTCTGCCATCTCGGACGCATTTCAGGAAGAGCCTGAGCCTGCTGAGCCGACCGGTCCCGCCTGGTCAGCGGAGGCACTCGAACGCTTAGAGCGAATTCCCGCGTTTGTCCGTCCGATGGCGAAGATGGGGATTGAGAGTTTTGCCAAAGACAACGGACATGACGAGATTACAGCCGAAGTCATGGATGCCGCACGCGGCAACTTCCCCGCACAATTCTAATACTGAGTTAACCTTGATTTATTTCTCCGTTACGTTCCTCAATCCCTTATTGTAGGAGCGAGTTTTACTCGCGATTCTGTTCGGAGTGCACACCATGGACTATCAAGACAGTCGCTGGATACAAAGGGCCGATAGTTTTCGCAAAGCATTTTCGCGATTGAAAGAAGGAGTGGATTTGGCACGACAGCGTGAACTGTCGGACTTGGAAGCACAAGGATTAATACAGGGATTTGAATATACCCATGAATTGGCGTGGAATGCCCTGAAGGATTTTCTTCAAACACAAGAATTTAAGTTATACGGTTCAAGGGATACAACCCGTGCGGCTTTCAAGGAAGGGTTAATCGAAAATGGGGAAGCGTGGATGGAAATGATCCGCCACCGCAATTTAACCACCCATACCTACAACGAGAGCGTTGCTAAAGAGGTTGTTTCTGCGGTTCTTAATACATATTTCTCTGAATTTGAGACGTTGCTCGGAAAAATAGAGTACCTAAAACAGGAACAATCGTTATGAAGTACGGTTTATCAGATCGCACCCTCGAAAAAATCCGAGGCGTTTTCAGCCGTTATCCTCAAGTGGAGAGGGTGATTTTGTACGGTTCACGCGCCGCAGGCACCTACCGAAACGGATCCGACATTGACCTTACGCTCTGTGGGGCGGCATTAACGCACAGCATCCTCTCCCGAATTGACACCGAATTAGACGATCTACTCCTGCCCTATACCATTGATCTCTCCATTTTTCATCAGATTGATAACCCTGCTATGGTCGAACAGATTCAGCGTGTCGGCGTAAACTTTTACGAGAAATATACGGATGCCTGAGAAAGCTCCAATCCTATAAATCCTCTAATCTTGTAAATCCTGATTCAGACAATATACACACCACATCCCGCCTGACACACTATCCTTCTTTCACCGCACTTTTTCGTAACGCCCTTAACCGAAATGACGTTAACTCCTTCAGGAGAGAAATTTTTGAAAATTCGCGTTAAAAACCGAACTCGACGAAAAAACTCCAAAACATGTTCCTGCGCTTGAATTCGCTTGAATTCGCTTGAATTCGCTTGAAGGAGGAAAATGACGAATGTTCTTTAATAAATTGAAATTTATCTTAATTTTTCCCGTGCTACTTGTGATCGGATTGGCTTTCGTTGCAATCCCCGCAACCGCGGTAACACCAGTCCTGTCGGTCCCAGATGAGGTGGCAAATGTTGACACTGAACCAGACACACTGGGCATCCAAGTATACGGTATCAGAGCTGAATCCGTTTCTTTTGAACTAACCATTACGTTTCAAGTTGACCCCACTGTTGCTAATCCTGTCAATACCCCAGTAACCGGCTTTGAGGTCGAGGATATTGATTTGGTTGCTGCAGATAGCAACGATAGGATTGTTCCGGGGGGCGCGATAGCTTCTGCTGTTCAAGCCAAAGCCAATGGGAGCGTATACACAACCACAATCACTGCCAATGGAAACGTCAATACGGTCATTATAAACGTGCCAACGGCGGCTGCCAATACTCCTGGTGAATGGGACTCTGTTGCCGGGCAAATTAGAGGTAATGCTCCTACTGTGGGGGCTGACCAACTAGTCGTCAACATACTTCGCAGCGCGGCACCTCCGCTCACACTGTCGTCTGATAGGTCCATTCCTGGCAATGCGCCGTTTACGGTGACGCTGACCTCAAGCACGACAATTACACTGACACGCGCCGATCTCAAGATCACGGGGGGCTCTGTTGATAGCCTTTCATCTGATGCCGCTAAAAGAGTCTGGACGGTGACAATTCGCCCCGGGGTAGGTATAGCGCAGATAACGATGGAACCCTCCGCTAACGGTTCGTATATCTTCCCGAAAGGCACATTTACCGTGGATACGACCGGACCCGTCGCTACGATTACAGGAACGCCTCCCGTAGGCGGCGGTGTGTTTCCGATGACGATCACTTTTGACGAACCCGTTCAGACGGGGTCCACACTGGTTCCGAATGAAATCACCGTCATCGGCGGTTCTATCACCGCCCTCTTCGCAATTCCCAATACAAACAGTTACGTCGCAACGCTCGCACCCAATCCCAGTGCGACAAGTGTAAAGGTACAGGTCAACACTGGTGCAGTGGCAGACGCAGGTGGGGTCCAAAATGTCGCAACGCCTTCCCCCGCACACACCTTTACGGTCGTTCCAACCGCCCCCACGCCACCAGGAACCACGCCAAGACAAGGAACAGTGACGATTAGCGAAATTATGTTCGCTACAGATGGGGGCGCGAATGAAATCCAGTGGATTGAACTCTCCAATACTTCTAAAACCGAAACCGTCGCCTTAGATGCTGGGACCGGGTGGGAGTTGATAATTGAAAACTACGACAATCCGCGCGCAAACAACGAACCTCTGTCCGGAACAATTAATTTTAAGGAGAGTGGACGCGTGAAAACGATCTCTCCAGAGCAGACGGTGCTCATCGTCTCAGCCAATGGAAGAAACTCTGGGACCACTCACGCGAAAGGACAACTTTTCGAAGTTACCCGTGTCTTCAAGGTTTACCCCGCACTCGCCGCTGAATTTGGGATGCGTACCTCGCGAGATGCATTCTTACATCCGACCCAGGGATTCCACATCAAACTCGTTGATGGAAGAAATAACCTCGTCGATGAAGTTGGAAACCTTGATGGTAGTGTCCGGACTTCCGATCGACCCACATGGGAATTACCGAACGGATGGACAGAAGATGGAGACCGAACCTCGATTGTCCGCCGGTATCGCGAGTATAACCCGCGGACCCGAAGATACACGAACAAAGGTATCGCGTTTGACGGGACCCTGAGAGAGGCGTGGATCCGCGCAGCAGAAACTTCATTCCTTGACTTATCACGGAAAAATATTGAAACGTGGTACGGTAGTAGAACCGACCACGGAAGCCCAGGTGTCCGGGCAGGGGGAGCACTTCCGGTCCAACTCTCTCAATTCCGTCCAGACCTCACCGAAACTGGCACGGTTGTCATTCATTGGACGACCGAATCCGAGGTGGACAACGCCGGATTCAATATACTGCGAAGTCAAACGAGGACGGGTGAATTCAAGGTCATCAACGCTCAGTTGATTCCGGGGGCAGGCACGACCGCTGAACGGAATACCTACACATGGACAGATACCACGGCGAAGCCGAACGTCGTTTATTATTACCAAATTGAGGACGTATCTTTGGGTGGCGAACGCCAGACGTTAGCAACAGTCCGCCTGAGAGGATTGGTTTCCGCTACAGGTAAGCTGACGACGCAGTGGGGCGTATTGAAACGCTCACGGGATTAACCAAAGAATATTCTAAAGGGACTCCCTGAAATAAACAGCGGGCAATGGATTCCGATATCCATTGCCCGCTGTTTGTATGTCTTACTCATCAAGTTGATGCACAACAGCGAGTGGTGTTGCGGCGAGTAACCCCGCATCAATCGGAAAAGTGACACCGGAGATCCATTTCGATTCATCACTGGCAAGAAAAACGGTTGCCCACGCGACATCCCAAGCCGTTCCTTCTGTTCCCAGGGGTCCGATAAGCCGCCGCCGTTCCCGTTCCTCTTCGCTCAAATACGGTGCCGGAAATGAGGCGTAAAGATGTCCGGGCGCGATGCAATTTACCCGAATGTTATCTCGTCCGTGGTGGACTGCCATCACTGTTGTTGCTGAAATCATTCCACCTTTTGCGGCGGCATACGGTAGATTTCGAGACGAACCCGCACGCAACGCATCGATGGATGAGACGTTGATAATTGACCCTCCGCCCGCCTCAACCATCCGTGGCACGGCGTGTTTGCACGCCATAATCATGCTTTTGAGATTGACATCCATGACTCTGTCCCACTTCTCTTCGTCCACCTGCGTGACGACCCCGGAGCCACCAAGCCCGACGTTGTTGAAGAGGACGTTCACTTTGCCAAAACGTTCGACAGCGGCTTCTACCATCCCAGCACAGGCATCTTCTGTGGACACATCTCCGATGAATACCGATGCTTCGCCCCCTTCCGCCTCAATTTCTGTAAGCGTGGCGTTGGCATTCTCAAGGGAGAGGTCCGCCAACAACACTTTCGCACCCTCTCTCGCGAAGAGTATTGATGTCGCATAGCCGGTGCCGTCGACGTCCCCTTTTTTTCCAGCGCCTGTAACAATCGCAACTTTCCCATTCAATCGATCCATAATTCCAACCCATCAGGAAGGCAGAAAATTCTTGGATGGAAACATGGAAAAACGGAAGGATGGGTGCCTTCCAATCTTCCAACCAAATTCTTCCAACCTTCCACTCCTTTCGTAAAAATTAATACCTACACCCCTATCCCTAACTTATCGTTAATCTCCTTCTGATAGCCTTCCAACTCGCAGTTTTCGATCTCCTGAATCGTCACCGGACGACCGAACCATCCCGATTCATAGACCGCCATGCAGATGGCTTCTGACCGCATACCTTCAACGGCATCCACTTCCGGTTTGCCACCGCTCCGAATGGCATCGGCGAAGTATTTCAGTTCAATCGCGACGGTATCTTCCACACCGCCCGGGAAGTAGTATTCCCGTTCCGAATCGCTCAGGCTATTCATAAACTCCTGCATGAGGTCATCGTTGGAGATCGGTTCGCCGCCGCGCGGCACCAACCCCTCGTTCCAATCAAGCGAGCCTTCGCTACCGTAGACGGTGTGTTGACGGAAACCGTGTCCGGGAGCGGAACCGACCCATGTCCACTGTGCTGTAACGCCCTGTTCAAACTTGATGGTGGCGATCATCGCATCCTCAACGTCAACGGCGTAGCCGCCTTCTCTTTCTGCAGGATTGTCATAGCGGAAAGGTTCATAAGCCTTGTTGATTGCATAGACCTCCTCGGCTTCCATACCGAGAATATAGCGCATCAGATCCGTAAAGTGCACACCGCCGTCTAATGCCCAACCACCGCCTGCATCCATCTTGAAGTTGCGCCAGCCCCATTTTCCCAAACCTTCGCTGACCTCTACCCAGAAGAACATTCGAGGATCACCGATACGTCCTTGGGCGATTGCCCAGCTGCGGGTGCGTTGGATACGCGCCAAACGATAGTTTTCAGCGACGGAAATAATCCTGTCATTTCGATCCGCGGCTTCCATCATTAGTTTACATGCCCGCATGGTAATACCGAACGGCTTTTCAATAATAACGTGTTTTCCGGCATTGAGCGCAGGCACAGCAAGCGTATGATGTGCACTGTGGAGGGCACAGATGTCAACGCACTCCAGATCTGGGTGCTTCGCCAACATCTCATCAAGTTCTGTGTAGACGGCTGGTTTCGTTCCGCCTTGGAACTCATGCGCCTGATTCGCCCGTTCTTCAGCGCGTTCCACCGCGATATCGCACGCCGCCACGATCTCATAATCCCTGATGCCTTTCGACCAGAGTTCACGATACCCACCCATGTGCGCACCGGACATACCGCCGCATCCGACTAATCCCATTTTAATTCGTTCTGCCATGTAAGCCTCCTTATGTGCCTCTTGTAATTTACGCGTACCCAACACGCTTCAACAAGTGAACATGCGAAATTATATGCGATACACCGTCTCATGTCAACATTTTTATCTCTTATTGGGTATCGGTTATCAGCCTTCGGTAAAGAGCAGTTGCGGTCATTGAGGACGTTTGCGACTGTCACAAGGGACTGCTGACTGCTGACCGCTGATAACTGAATGCCTCTGAAATGCACCACCAAATGCTTGACTTGACATTCGTTTTCTGGTAGAATACCGCAATAAAGGGGGATATGACCATGCACACTACGGATACAAAACCTATCTATAGCATCAAGTGTTGTTTCATCGCAATAGCGATTTTGACCCTGTTCGTCTGTCTATCTACACATGCAGCGGTTGACGAAAACACCGTCGCCGTCTGGCTCTTTGACGAAGGTGCCGGCGATGTAGTGAAAGACGTTTCCGGTAACGGACACGATGGCGAATTCGCCGGGAAACCTAAATGGGTCAAGGCTGAATTCGGGGGAGGATTAGAATTTCCCGGGAATGACGGTGGATACGTCGTTGTTGAGTCTACCAAAAAACTGGAATTGGAAACGCTGAGTATTGAGGCATGGGTCAAAGTAGCAGAAGGCACAGGGAAATGGCAGGGCATCGTTTGCAAACAGCAGGCAGGCTGTGGCAATCGAAACTACGGTATCTGGGTTCATGTAGATCAGCATGTGTTGCATTCAGAAATCGGTGCGAACGGGGCATGTGGATTTAGCATAGATGCCACGACTAAGATTACCGACGACAAGTGGCATCATCTTGCCTTTACCTATGATGGCAAAATGGGACGCGCGTATGTTGATGGTGAATTGGAAATCGAGGCACCTAATGGCACTACTTTTCAGAGTGCCGATCCGATTACAATCGGCGTGCCGAATCTCAATAACGCAAACGGATTAAAGGGTGTCATTGACGAGATACGCATCTCCAATGTCGCACGAACCGAAGCGGAAATTCAGGAAGCGATGGATGTAGGATTAGCCGCAATTCTTAACGTTGAACCCGGTGGCAAACTCGCAACACGTTGGGGTTACCTCAAGCGTGTCCCATAAGACGGCTCAAAACCGGTAGGTGCGGTGTTTTTGCTTGGATATTTCTGCGTATTTCCCTCCGAACCGCACCATAGCCGCAAAATATTTTGCGATAGGACTTACACACTTGGTTGATAAGTTCCCTAATAGTGAAAAGCGGTAAAAGC
>JAGWBV010000062.1:76763-77078 GCA_021295715.1 Candidatus Poribacteria bacterium
AAACAAGTTCCCGGTCTATAAGAACCGATCTGGTAAATGCTCTTACCAAGCAGACAATGGCGAAGGAACTGTTGAAGTCGATAAAAAGCGTCTCAACCTTCCAAAGATAGGGTGGATACGCCTGCGTGAAGAACTCAGGTATACTGGCGAAATCACAAAAGTGGTTGTGTCGAAACATAACGACAAATGGTTTGTGTCTATCACTGTCAGACGGCTGGATAGCAGCAACTATAAATACCAACCGCTCCTGTTTGACGATAAGCCACCGATAGGTATTGACGTAGGTATCAATACGCTTGCGACGTGTTCTGACGG